>NZ_JBEAJW010000026.1:0-167316 GCF_040064295.1 Klebsiella sp. JB_Kp031 | reverse complement strand
CGACGACCTTCGGGTTATGAGCCCGACGAGCTACCAGGCTGCTCCACCCCGCGTCCGTGGAAGCGCACTATACTCCGCTAGCGAGATGATGCAACCTTTTTTCGACCAAATCGACATTTTTGTAAGAATTGGCTTATAAAACGCCACGTTGTGGTGTTTTTTTACACAAATCTGTGCCATCGATGAGATCGCGCATTTCAATAGCTCTGGCGCTTTGTTATCTTCAACACGCACTAAGGCTTCGCAGCAAAAGATGAGACACCATGAAAGGACGTTGGGCAAAATACGTAGCGACGGGGGCAATGCTGGCTATGCTCGCCGCCTGTTCCTCAAAACCGACCGACCGCGGTCAGCAATATAGCGATGGCAAGTTCACCCAGCCGTTTTCACTGGTAAACCAGCCGGATGCCGTCGGGGCGCCGATCAACGCCGGCGACTTCTCCGAGCAGGTTAATCAAATTCGTAACGCCTCTCCGCGCCTCTATAACAGCCAGAGCAACGTCTATAACGCGCTGCAGGAGTGGCTGCGCGCCGGCGGCGACACCCGCACGCTGCGCCAGTTTGGCATCGACGCCTGGCAGATGCAGGGCGTCGACAACTATGGCAACGTCCAGTTTACCGGCTACTACACGCCGGTGGTGCAGGCGCGCCACACCCGTCAGGGCGAATTCCAGTACCCCATTTACCGGATGCCGCCGAAGCGCGGCAAGCTGCCGTCCCGCGCCAGCATTTATGCCGGCGCGCTGAGCGACAACTATGTGCTGGCGTACAGCAATTCGCTGATGGATAACTTCATCATGGACGTGCAGGGCAGCGGCTATATCGATTTTGGCGACGGTTCGCCGCTCAACTTCTTTAGCTATGCCGGGAAAAACGGCTGGCCCTATCGCAGCATCGGCAAAGTGCTGATCGACCGCGGGGAAGTGAAGAAAGAAGATATGTCGATGCAGGCGATCCGCGAGTGGGGTGAAAAGCACAGCGAAGCGGAAGTGCGCGAGCTGCTGGAGCAGAACCCGTCGTTCGTGTTCTTTAAACCACAGTCTTTCGCGCCGGTGAAAGGCGCCAGCGCCGTGCCGCTGATCGGCCGCGCCTCGGTGGCCTCCGACCGGTCGATTATTCCGCCGGGAACCACCTTGCTGGCCGAGGTACCTCTGCTGGATAATAACGGCAAGTTTAACGGCCAGTACGAACTGCGCCTGATGGTCGCCCTCGACGTTGGCGGGGCCATCAAAGGCCAGCATTTCGACATCTATCAGGGCATTGGGCCTGATGCTGGCCACCGTGCCGGCTGGTATAACCACTACGGCCGCGTATGGGTGCTGAAAAACGCGCCAGGCGCGGGAAATGTTTTTAGCGGCTAACACTCCTGGCCGTGCCTGTTGACCAGGGCGCCCGGATGACGCCGTTTGCGGCGGCCTCCGGGCGCTGTCATTTTGTTCTGAGGTTCTATGTCTGTTGTAATCAGCGATGCCTGGCGCCAGCGTTTTGGCGGTACGGCACGTTTATATGGTGAAAAAGCGCTGCAATGTTTTGCCGACGCCCACGTCTGCGTGGTCGGGATCGGCGGGGTCGGCTCGTGGGCGGCGGAAGCGCTGGCGCGGACCGGCATCGGGGCGATCACCCTTATCGATATGGACGATGTCTGCGTTACCAATACCAACCGCCAGATCCACGCCCTCAGCGGCAACGTCGGGCTGGCGAAAGCGGAGGTGATGGCGGAACGTATTCGCCTGATCAACCCGGAGTGTCGGGTGACGGTGGTGGATGATTTCGTAACCCCGGAAAACGTGGCCGAATACCTTGGCGCCGGCTTCAGCTATGTCATCGATGCCATCGATAGCGTCCGGCCAAAAGCGGCGCTTATCGCCTGGTGCCGCCGCTACAAAGTGCCGCTGGTCACCACCGGCGGGGCGGGCGGCCAGATTGACCCAACGCAGATCCAGGTCGCTGACCTGGCGAAGACCATCCAGGATCCGCTGGCAGCTAAACTGCGCGAGCGTCTGAAAAGCCAGTTTGGGGTGGTGAAAAACAGTAAAGGCAAGCTCGGCGTGGACTGCGTATTCTCTACGGAAGCGCTGGTCTACCCGCAGGCGGACGGCAGTGTCTGCGCGATGAAGAGCACGGCGGAAGGACCGAAGCGGATGGACTGCGCTGCCGGCTTTGGCGCGGCGACGATGGTGACCGCGACCTTCGGGTTTGTCGCGGTGTCGCATGCCCTGAAGAAGATGCTGGCGAAGGCGGAGCGGCAGACGACGTAAATTCCCGGGTCGCGGCGCAGGCGCCTTACCCGGTCTACAGGACAATTCCCCGGAGGCGGCGCTGCGCACCTGTCCGGGCGACAAAACTGCACGAGCCCGTAGCCCGGGCAAGGCGCGTCAAGCGCCGCCCCCGGGATGAGCTTAAACCTCAACCTCGCGGGCGGCGGCGAGCACCGCCTCGCTCAGGGCGCTGAGGCCCTGGCTGCGCGAGGCGCTGAGCTGGCCGCGCAGCCCCAGCTCGTCGAACAGCGCCAGCGGATCCTGCGCCAGGATCCCGGCGCGGGTTTTTCCTTCCACGGCAGTTAAAAGTACCGCCAGCAGACCGCGCACAATCCTTCCTTCGCTGTCGCCAAAGAAGTGCAGCCTGCCCTCGGCGTCCTCCTCATAGCCCAGCCAGACGCGGTTCTCACACCCGGCAATCTCATGGGCCTGCGCTTTGTGCTCGTCGGTCAGCGTCGGCAGCTTTTTGCCTAACAAAATCAGCTGCCGATATTTATCCTCCCACTGGTTCAGCGGGGCGAAGGTCTGGCGCAGCGTGGCGTCGGTAATGGTCGTGCCGAAGGGGTGCAGGGTCGTCATTAATCCACCAAAATTTCCAGGGCGCGATCCACCGCGTGGACCAGCGCTGCAACATCGTCTTGGGTATTGTAGGGGGCGAAAGAGGCCCGCAGCGTGCCGCTGACTCCTAAAGCCGCCAGCAGCGGCTGGGCGCAGTGCTGCCCGGCGCGCAGGGCAATGCCGGACTCGGCCAGCAGCGTCACCAGATCGCTGTGATGAATACCGTCGAACTCAAAGGCGAGCAGGCTTGACTGCTGGCAGCGGAAAGAGCGGAAGCCCGGCCGTTTCGCCAGCGCCTCTTCCGCCAGGCTCGCCAGGCTGCGGCTCCAGTTTTCCGCCTGGCCGATATCGCTCTGCGCCAGCCACTCCAGCGCGGCGCTGAGGCCGATAACCCCGGCGACATTGGGCGTACCGGCCTCAAGGCCATAGGGCGCCGGCTGCGGCGTAAAGCCGTCAAAGCTGACTTCGGCGATCATCTTCCCGCCGCCGAGCCAGGGCGACATCGCCGCCAGCAGTTCGCTTTTGCCGTACAGGGCGCCGATCCCGGTCGGGCCATACAGCTTATGGCCGGAAAAGGCGTAAAAATCGATATCCAGCGCCTGCACGTCCGCGGGGAAATGTACCGCCCCCTGCGCGCCGTCGACCATCACCACCATCCCGGCGGCGTGAGCAAGGCGGATGGCCTGAGCCAGGTCCGGGCAGCCGCCGGTGACGTTGGACATCTGGCCGATGGCCAGCACCCGGCTGCGCGGGGTGATGAGCGCGCTGAGGCTGGCGATATCCGGCAGACGGTCGGCGCCGAGCGGCAGCTTGACCACTCTGGCGCCGGTTTGCCCGGCCACCATCAGCCAGGGCACGAGGTTGGCATGATGCTCGGCTTCGCTAACTAGAATTTCATCGCCAGGCTGCAGGCGCGGCCGGACGTAGCTCTGCGCCACCATATTGATGGCCTCGGTGGTCCCCCGCGTCCAGACGATATCTTTGCCGGAGGGGGCGTTCAGCCACGCCGCCACGCGCTCGCGGGCCGCCTCATAGCGCTCGGTCAGCCGCTGGGCGGCGGCGAATTGACTGCGGTGGACGTTGCCGGCGCTCAGGCGATAAAACTGGTCGCTGGCGTCGATCACCGCCTGCGGTTTGAGCGCCGTCGCCGCGCTGTCGAGATAGACGCCGGCATCGGCCAGAGCCGGAAACTGCGCGCGAAAGTGCGCAGGGTTGAATGCGTTCATGGAATTCCTCGTATCAATACCGCGATCGTCGCGCAATTTGTCGGGCGTGACAAGGCCTCTGCGCTCTGTGGAATTGTCCGAATGTGACTCCACGTGGGTCAAAGAGGGTTATGCTGAAAAGTGTTGGGTTTGTGTTTTAACCTATTACTTAACGAGTCACGAATAGTATAAATAGCCGTAAGGAGAGAAAAATGAAAATGACTAAGGCCGCTGCGATTATCTCTGCCTGTATGCTGACTTTAGGCCTGAGCGCCTGTTCCTCTAACTATGTGATGCATACCAATGATGGGCGGACCATCGTTACCGACGGGAAACCGCAAACCGATAATGATACTGGCATGATCTCGTATAAGGACGCGTGGGGCAACAAACAGCAGATCAATCGCTCTGACGTGAAACAGCTGGGTGAGCTGGACGAGTAAGGCAGTAAAAAGGCAAAAAAAAGCACCGCGCGTTGCGGTGCTACATTAAATCACTATGGACAGACAGGGTAAATGTACAGGAAGTGAAAAGGGGTAGCCTTGCTACCGGGGTCTGCAAAGACAGACCAATTGCAAACACAACAACACAACATCACAACCGTAAGCCAAAAGCTTGATGGAACACGCATTCCAAAAAAAGCTTCTCGTTCCGGCTCAGGAAGTGCCGCCACTATAGGTATTTGCTGGTAGAACCTCAACGGACAATTTATAATGGCTCAGATAAAAAAAACTAATAGGTTAACCATTGTTTCCTATTTGTTAAATTGAGTTAACATCTAAGCCAGAATAAACATGTCGAAGCGATTACCTCCTCTGAATGCATTACGTGTTTTTGATGCAGCCGCACGCCATCTCAGCTTCACTCGGGCAGCCGATGAGCTTTTTGTAACGCAGGCCGCAGTCAGCCACCAAATCAAGTCTCTCGAGGATTTTCTGGGCCTTAAGCTGTTCCGTCGGCGCAATCGTTCGCTGCTGTTAACGGAAGAAGGGCAGAGCTATTTTCAGGATATTAAAGAGATTTTTTCGCAACTGACGGAAGCGACGCGTAAACTGCAGGCGCGCAGCGCCAAAGGGGCATTAACGGTCAGTTTATTGCCAAGTTTCGCCATCCAGTGGCTGGTGCCGAGACTGACAAGCTTTAACTCAGCTTATCCGGGAATCGACGTCAGGATCCAGGCAGTGGACCGTCAGGAGGATAAGCTGGCGGATGATGTCGATGTGGCGATTTTTTACGGTCGCGGCAACTGGCCGGGCCTGCGTGTGGAAAAACTGTACGCCGAGTATCTGCTGCCGGTCTGTTCCCCGCTGCTGCTCACCGGCGATAAAGCATTGAAAACGCCTGCCGATCTGGCGCAACATACGCTGCTTCACGATGCGTCCCGCCGCGACTGGCAAACTTATACCCGCCAGCTTGGTCTAAGCCATATTAATGTGCAGCAGGGGCCGATTTTCAGCCACAGCGCGATGGTGCTGCAGGCGGCCATTCACGGGCAGGGCGTGGCGCTGGCCAACAATGTCATGGCGCAGTCCGAAATTGAAGCCGGTCGCCTGGTGTGTCCATTTAATGATGTTCTGGTCAGTAAGAATGCGTTTTACCTTGTTTGCCATGACAGTCAGGCAGAACTGGGTAAAATAGCCGCTTTCCGGCAGTGGATTCTGGCGAAAGCGGCAAGTGAACAAGAAAAATTCCGCTTTCGTTATGAACAATAATTACTTGTAGGGTAACAACATGACCAGCCGTTTTATGCTGATATTCGCCGCGATTAGCGGCTTTATCTTTGTGGCTCTGGGTGCCTTCGGCGCGCATGTCTTAAGTCAATCGCTCGGCGCGGCGGAGATGGCCTGGATCCATACCGGCCTGGAGTATCAGGCCTTCCATACCCTGGCGATTTTTGGTCTGGCGGTGGCGATGCAGCGTCGGATCAGTATCTGGTTCTACTGGAGCAGCGTGTTTCTGGCGTTAGGGACCGTGCTGTTCAGCGGCAGCCTCTACTGCCTGGCGCTCTCTCATTTACGCCTGTGGGCGTTCGTGACCCCGGTGGGCGGCGTGAGCTTCCTCGCCGGCTGGGTGTTAATGTTAATTGGTGCAATTCGTCTGAAACGTAAGGGCGTTGTTCATGAATAAGGTTGTCCTCTATTGTCGCCCTGGGTTTGAGAAAGAGTGCGCAGCAGAAATTACCGATAAGGCAGCCCGCCTCGAGGTGTTTGGTTTTGCCCGGGTCAAAGAAGACTCTGGCTATGTGATTTTTGAAGGCTATCAGCAGGATGATGGCGAGAAGCTGGTGCGTGATCTGCCGTTCAGCTCGCTGATCTTCGCCCGCCAGATGTTTGTGGTGGGCGAACTGCTGCGCGACCTGCCGCCGGAGGATCGCATTACGCCGATCGTCGGCATGCTGCAGGGCGTGGTGGAGAAGGGCGGCGATCTGCGCGTCGAGGTGGCGGACACCAACGAAAGCAAAGAGCTGATGAAGTTCTGCCGCAAGTTTACCGTGCCGCTGCGCGCGGCGCTGCGCGAAGCGGGCGTCCTGACCAGCTATGAAACGCCGAAGCGTCCTGTGGTGCATGTGTTCTTTATCGCCCCGGGCTGCTGCTATACCGGCTACTCGTACAGTAACAATAACTCGCCGTTCTATATGGGCATTCCGCGGCTGAAGTTTCCGTCCGACGCGCCGAGCCGCTCCACCCTCAAGCTGGAAGAGGCGTTCCACGTTTTTATTCCGGCGGACGAGTGGGACGAGCGCCTGGCGAACGGCATGTATGCCGTCGACCTCGGCGCCTGCCCGGGCGGCTGGACCTATCAGCTGGTGAAACGCAACATGTGGGTCTCTTCGGTCGATAACGGCCCGATGGCCCAGAGCCTGATGGATACCGGCCAGGTGACCTGGCTGCGTGAAGACGGTTTCCGCTATCGTCCTAACCGCAATAACATCTCGTGGATGGTCTGCGATATGGTGGAAAAGCCAGCGAAAGTGGCGGCGCTGATGGCGCAGTGGCTGGTCAACGGCTGGTGCCGGGAGACCATCTTCAACCTCAAGCTGCCGATGAAAAAGCGCTATGAAGAGGTGTCGCAGAATCTGGCCTACATTCAGGCCCAGTTGGACGAGCACGGCGTTAACGCCCAGATCCAGGCGCGTCAGCTGTATCACGATCGTGAAGAGGTGACCGTCCACGTGCGTCGCCTGTGGGCCGCCGTTGGCGGACGTCGCGACGAGCGTTAACCACTCACCCTCAGGCCAGAGACGCGCATGTCCTCTGGCCTTCGCCGCATGCTTAAGGCTGCGGCGCATCCGACACAATATGCGTCACCTCATCAAGATGACCAATCCTCGCTTCGCCGGAGCGGTTGAACTTGCTTTTGTCGATCAGCAGCAGCGACTGCGCCGCTCGCTTAAGCAGGATCGATTTGAAGTCGGCATTGAAGGCATTGGAGTCCCACAGCGCGCCCTGCGGGTCGATGCCTTCGCAGGAAAAAATAAACAGATCGATCTCCAGCGATTTCAGCTGGGAAATCAGCGCCGGGTTAACGTAGCAGCCATATTTCCGCTGCAGAGTACCGCCGGAGCAGGTGAGCATGATCTGGTCGCGTTTAGCCAGCTCCTGGCAGATGGGCTGGCTGTTGGTAAAGACGTGCAGCGGGCGGTCCGGCAGCTGGCGGGCGAGATACCAGCAGGTGGAGCTGGCATCGAGGGCGATGACCATCCCTTCGTCAATCCAGGCCAGCGCTTCGCGGGCGATATCGGCTTTATGCGCGTAATGGCTTTTCAGCCGCATGTGAAAAGGGTCGCCGCTGTCCTGGCTGCGCTGGTGGATCACTTTAGCCCGGCCGTGGTTGCGCAGCACTTTGCCCTGCGCCTGCAGCTCGCTGAGATCGCGGCGAATGGTTTCCCTGCTGACGTTGAGCTGTTTTGACAACGTTTCGGTGGTCAGGCTGCTGTGGTTGATCAGGAGATCGACGATCGCCTGCTGGCGGGCCGCTTTCATTTATTCTCACCCCATCATTGATTGAGCGTCTGCATCAGGCAGACGCTCCGGCATGAGATTACGGCGTGACTCCTTTTTTTAAAAGGATATTTCCGTACTTAGCGCACTCTCCTGTGATAACGATCGCAAAGGCTTTTTGCGCCCGGTCGTAGAAGGCAAAGCGGTCAATCCGCACGATATCCGGGCAGGGGGCCTGCGCCGAAAGCGCCTGCCGATAGCGCTGTTCCACCGTCGGGTCGAGCGCATCGCCTTCGACGGCGGCCATCATCACCAGCGGCGGCGCATAGCTGTCTAACTCGAACAACGGGATAATCGCCTGCAGCAGATCGCTGACCCGCAGGCCGTCGGCCCGAATCACCTGCGGACCCATGCTGTGCGCCGGGAAGTGGGCATCGGAAAAAATAATTTCATCCCCATGGCCCATTTCGGCCAGCACTTTCAGCAGTTCCGGCGATATCAGCGGGGAAATGGTTTTGAGCATCTCAGGCTTCCTCTGTTAATTCAGGTTCAGTTTGCGGCCAAAAATAGCGGTAGCGGTACGCGACCTGCGCTCTGGCCTGTTCCGGGGAAGAGAACTCGCCCACGCCATACCAGCCAAACATCGCCGCGCCGGCCACCGTGGTTTCGGCATCGTCGAGAACTTTGATCGGTATTCCCAGCCGGTCAGCCTTGATCTGGTTCCACAGCGCGTTGCGGCTGCCGCCGCCGACCAGCAGCAGTTCTTGCGCCCGGAAGCGGCCGATGTTTTCCAGGGTTTGCAGATGCTTCGCCAGCTGGTCGCTTAACCCCTCCAGCGCGGCGCGGTAAAAATGGCCGCGGGTGGTGTTGAGCGTGACGCCCTGCCAGCCGGCGTGCTGGCTGGCGAGCAGGTCGCACTGCATTCTGACGCCCTGGGCACCGGGCGGGATCGCCTGCGCTTCGTCAATCAGCGTTTGCCACGGCGTGTCAGTGTTCCACAGTAGCTTGCGCACCCACTCGAGCACGCCGGAGGCCAGCCACTGCATCCCCGGGTTATAGCGTCCCGGCTGGCTGTCCAGCTCGCAAGTGGAGCCGCTGTAGTCGCAGAGCAGCGAGGTGTCGACCTGCGCGCTGCGCACCATCAGGATCTCCCAGGTCCCTGAGGAGAGCACCGGCTCATCCTGCCCGGCACCGGCGCCAAACAGGGCGAACTGGGTGTCGTGCCCGGCCGAGATAACCGGGACCCCGACGGGAAGGCCCAGCAGCGCAGCGGCCTCCGGCAGCAGGGCGCCGATCGGCTGGCCTGCTTCAACCAGCTGCGGGAACAGGCGGCGCGGCAGGCCGGTCGCCTGCAGGATCGGCGCGCTGAAATCGCGCTGCCGGAGATCGAGCATCTGGCTGGTGCCCGCCATGGTGAGGTCGGTGGTGAACTCCCCGGTCAGCCGATGGTTGATCAGCGACGAAATAAACAGCCAGGCATGGGCCTGCGCCAGCAGCTGCGGGTGGTTCTCTTTCAGCCAGATCAGCTTATACAGGGTGTTGAATGCAAAGGCGCCGACGCCGGCGATTTGCTGCAGCTGGCGCGCGGACATATACCGGCTGATGGTGTCCATTACCGCCGCGGTGCGCGGGCATTTCCAGCTGATTATCGGATACAGCAGCGCACCCTGCTCATCCACCAGCGCGCCATCGACGCCAAAGGTCGTGACGGTGATGCCGCGCACCGTGCAGGAGGCCAGCTGGTCATGGATCTGCCGACAGCAGTCGGCAAAGCGCTGCATAATGGCCTCCAGCGACCACTGGTGCCAGTCGCTTTTTTCCGCCGCAATGTCGCTGGCGTTCGCCGTTGCGGCGCGGGCGATAATGTTCCCCTGTCGGTCAACGGCCATCGCCCGCACGTTCGTGGCGCCGCAGTCGAGGACCAGGATTACGTCTTGCTTCATAGTGACTCCCGAAACAACATTGCCGAATGGCGCGGCGCTTATCCGGCCTACAAACAGCGCGCGTCTGTAGGCCCGGTAAGCCTGCGCCACCGGGCTAAACCCACCTGTTAACGCTTATACAGCGGCCCGTAGTTCTGGCAGGCGCGGTAGTCCTGGCCTTCGATGTCCATACCGTGCGCGGCCCAGGCGGAGGGGCGGTAGATTTTCGCCGCTTCCACGTTGTGCATGCAGACCGGAATGCGCAGCATGGCGGCGAGGGTAATGAAATCCGCGCCGACATGGCCGATGGTCAGCACGCCGTGGTTGGCGCCCCAGTTAGCCATGACCGAGTACACATCGCTGAACGGGCCTTTGCCGGTCAGGCGCGGGGCAAACCAGGTGGTGGGCCAGGTGGAGTTGGTGCGGGCGTCGAGCTGGTCGTGCATCGCTTTGGGCAGCGCCACGCTCCAGCCTTCGGCGATTTGCAGTACCGGTCCCAGGCCTTTGATGATGTTCACCCGGGTCATGGTGAACGGCACGCCGCCTTCGGTCAGGAAGCGGGAAGAGAAGCCGCCGCCGCGGAAGTATTCATGGATCGCCGGGCACCATTCGGTGGCCGCGAGGCAGGCATCCGCCTCGTTCTGCTCAATCTCCCAGTGAGGTTTCATCGTTGGGTTGCCCTGCGCGTCGCGCTGCTGGCAGGAGCCGTCCAGCGCCGCGGAGCCGGAGTTAATCAGGTGAATGATGCCGTGCTCCGCCCGGCCGGTGAGCGGCTGCCCGGTGACCCGTTCAACAGCATCCGGCGACCAGTAGGTGCGTACGTCGGCAAACACCTGGGCGGTGCCGGTGAGCTGATGGCCCATCAGCATGGCCACGCCGTTGAGGCTGTCGTTTTCGGTGGCGACGACAAACGGTTCGCGCACCCCGTTCCAGTCAAAAGAGCTGTTGAGCAGCGCTTCGGCGGTATCGCCATTGGGGTATTGATCGGTCCAGTGGCGCTGACCCTGGAAACCGGCGGCGATGGCGTTGTAGCCCAGCGACTCCTCCACCAGCCCTTTTTCCGCCAGCTTCGCGTTGCCCTGCATCATGTCGCGGATGCACATCGCCATCAGCAGGCTCTCTTTCAGCACCGCGCGGCTCTGCGCCTCATTGCGCTTATACTGCTCGGCGTTCTGATCTTCGCCGTAGCGGAAATGTTTATCCGCCCACGCCAGCGCCATCTCCAGCTCGATTTCATCATAGATTTTCTGATCGATTCGCCGGCGCAGCTCCGTCATGTCGACAGCCTGAACCTTCATCCCGAGCCAGGATTCAAAGAAGTTGTGGTCGACGATGGAGCCGGCGATGCCCATTGAGACGCCGCCCAGCGACAGATAGCTTTTCCCTTTCATACTGGCGACCGCCAGGCCAGCGCGAGCGAAGCGCAACAGTTTTTCTTCGACATCCGCCGGGATCGAGGTGTCATCGGCATCCTGCACATCATGCCCGTAGATGGAGAACGCCGGGATCCCTTTCTGGCTGTGGGCCGCCAGCGCCGCGGCCAGATAGACTGCTCCCGGACGCTCAGTGCCGTTGAAGCCCCAGATGGCCTTCGGGCGCAGCGGATCCATATCGATGGTTTCGCTGCCGTAGCACCAGCAGGGGGTGACGGTGATGGTGACGCCAACGTTCTGGCTGCTGAATTTCTCTTCACAGGCGGCCGACTCGGCCATGCCGGCGATGCAGGTATCGGCGATCACGCACTCCACCCGGGCGCCGCAGGCATGGCGCAGCTTCTCACTGATAAGCGCGGCGGTGGCTTTCGCCATGTTCATGGTTTGCGCTTCCAGCGATTCGCGAACCCCCATGCGACGACCATCGATTACCGGGCGGATACCGATCTTCGGTAAGCTGATTTTTTTCATTACAGATCCCTCAGGTTATGCGGATAACAGGTTTAGTTCGTCGCCGCTTGCGAGCGGAAACGGGCAAAAATAAAGATGATGGCGAAGCACAGCGCCGGAACCAGTTCGGCGGTCGGGATATTGCCGGCGGCGTCGCTGACAAAGCCCATTACCGGGGTGACGATCCCGCCGCCGATGATGGTCATGACGATAAATGACGAGCCATATTTGGTGTCCTGGCCCAGGTGCTTAATCCCCAACGAGAAGATGGTCGGGTACTGAATGGACATAAAGGCGCTGCACAGGGTCAGGGCCAGCAGACCGACGTGGCCGCCGCTGAAGGCGGAGAGCAGACAGAGCAGCATGGCGATAAGCGCATAGATAGCGAGCACGTTATGCGGCGCGAAGCGGCGGATCAGCCAGGTGCCGGTGAAACGGCCAATAAAGAAACAGACCATGGTGCCGGTCAGGTAGTTGGCGGCGAAACCGGCCGTCATGCCCGGGATCTCTTCGACAGCGTAGCGAATCAGATAGCTCCAGCAGGCGGTTTGCGCACCGACATAGCAGAACTGAGCCAGTACCGCCCAGCGCCAGTGGCGGATGCGCATCAGGCGCGACAGCGAGGCGAGAAACGTGCTCTGCGCGCTGTCGCTGTGGTCATCGCTTTGCAGCGACGGGAAACGGGTACAGACGATCAGCAGGGCGACCAGCAGCACGATGGCCACGATAATCATATAGGGGGTTTGTACCGACAGGACCAGGCTGTGCTTCCAGGCGCCGAGCTGCTCTGGCGTCATTTTATCCAGCACCTCCTGCGGCTGATGCGGGACGTTGGACAAAATAAGGCTCTGGCCAAATACCACGGCAATAATGGCGCCAAATGAGTTAAAGGTCTGGGCCAGATTCAGGCGGAAGTGACCGCCGCTTTCCGGACCGAGGACGGTGACAAATGGGTTGGCCGCAGTTTCCAGACAGCCAAGCCCGGCGGCGATAATAAATAACCCAATCAGGAATAAGGTGTAATTCATTACTTCGGCGGCAGGCCAGAACAGCGCGGCGCCACAAGCATATAAAAACAGACCCGTAAGAATGCCGGCTTTATAGCTGAGTTTTTTCATCAGCATCCCGGCGGGGATGGGAATAATAAAATAGCCAAAATAAAAAGCCGACTGGATTAATCCGGCCTGAAAATTAGTCAGGGTAAAGGCCTGTTGAAACTGCGGTAATAAAATATCATTGAGATTATTGGCCACGGCCCACAGAAAAAAGAGGGAGCACAGCAGAGCAAAAGGAATAATGTAGCTCTTACTTTGCCCGCTCTCCATGGCGCGGTAACTTTGCGTTGGTATCGTTGTGTTTCCCATAGCGTCCTCATCAGTTCAGAAGCATTTACAACAGCATTCAGGGCGCAGTCTGGTGCTGCAGCAGACCGCAAAATTAAGTGAGCTCAGGTGACGCGCCGGTGAGTGAAATGAAAGTCACGGCGGAACTCATGGCTTCATTTTCAAATAAAAACCGCCTGTTAATATGATGAGGGTCACACTTAACGCTCTGTGGACCATTTTATGTGATAATTGTCACTTTAATTTTTCAAAATGACTGACCGTTTGAGGAAATAAATTCACAAAACCACAACGCCAATGACCGATTGAATATATATCGTGGAAAACGGGCAAATGTTACAGAAAAATAAAATGCCCGCTTGAAGAAATATTTTTAAGAACGGGCATTTTCAACATCCGCTTAACCAGTTACATCCCTTTTTTTATGATGGAATAATTGACGTGGTTCACAAAATATAGCCATGGAAATTCCCCTGCGATTATTCAGGCTGAAGATGGAGATCATTATTCAACCTATCCCACGGTCGCCAACAATAATTATGTTGCCCTGCCGTTGACGGATGATGAGTCGCTAAAAGAGGAAAACAATGGAAAGAAACAGACTGGCCCGGCAGATTATCGATACCTGCCTGGAAATGACCCGCCTGGGGTTAAATCAGGGGACCGCCGGCAATGTCAGCGTGCGCTATCAGGGGGGGATGCTGATCACGCCCACCGGCATCCCGTATGAAAAACTGACGGAAGACAAGATCGTCTTTATTGATGCCGACGGTCAGCATGAGCAGGGAAAACTGCCCTCCAGCGAATGGCGTTTCCATCAGGCGGCCTACCAGACGCGGCCCGATGCCCAGGCGGTAGTTCACAATCACGCAGTCCATTGTACGGCGGTGTCGATCCTCAACCGACCCATTCCGGCCATCCACTATATGATCGCCGCCGCCGGCGGGAATTCGATCCCCTGCGCGCCCTATGCCACCTTCGGCACCCGCGAACTGTCTGAGCATGTCGCGGTGGCGCTGAAGCACCGCAAAGCCACGCTGCTGCAGCATCATGGCCTGATCGCCTGCGAGGCCAGCCTGGAGAAAGCGCTCTGGCTGGCGCATGAAGTGGAAGTCCTGGCCCAGCTCTATCTCAGCACCCTGGCGATTACCGACCCGGTCCCCGTGCTGGATGACGAGGCGATCGCCATCGTGCTGGAGAAGTTTAAGACCTACGGATTACGCATTGAAGAGTGATGCCGCAACCCTAACAGGAGAGACGCGATGGCAAACCGAATGATCCTCAACGAAACGGCGTGGTTTGGCCGGGGGGCGATAAACGCATTAACCGATGAAGTGATGCGGCGCGGTTATCGCAAGGCATTGATCGTGACCGACAGGACCCTCGCGAAGTGCGGCGTGGCGGCAAAAGTCACTGACAAACTGGACGCCGCCGGGCTGGCATGGGACATGTTCAGCGACGTGATCCCGAACCCCACCATCGCCGTGGTTCAGCAGGGGTTGCAGGCCTTTCAGCGCAGCGGGGCGGATTACCTGATCGCCATCGGCGGCGGTTCGCCGCAGGATACCTGTAAGGCGATCGGTATTATTCAGCGTAACCCGGCGTTCGCCGATGT
Source organism: Klebsiella sp. JB_Kp031 (assembly GCF_040064295.1). NCBI lineage: Bacteria > Pseudomonadati > Pseudomonadota > Gammaproteobacteria > Enterobacterales > Enterobacteriaceae > Klebsiella > Klebsiella sp. JB_Kp031. The sequence continues at coordinate 152,591 of NZ_JBEAJW010000026.1, read as the reverse complement.
CCGCAGCCTGGAGGGGCTGTCGCCCACCCGTCAGCCCAGCGTGCCGGTCTTCGCGGTGCCGACCACCGCGGGGACCGCGGCGGAGGTGACGATTAACTATGTCATCACCGATGAAGAACAGCGGCGCAAATTCGTCTGCGTCGACCCGCACGATATTCCGCAGGTGGCCTTTATCGATGCCGATATGATGGACGCCATGCCGCCGGCGCTGAAGGCGGCCACCGGCGTGGACGCCCTGACGCACGCTATCGAAGGGTACCTCACTCGCGGCGCCTGGGCGTTGACCGATGCGCTGCACCTCAAGGCCATCGAGATCATCGCCGGCGCGCTACGCGGCTCGGTTGCCGGCGACGCCGGAGCGGGGGAAGCTATGGCGCTCGGCCAGTATGTGGCGGGAATGGGATTTTCCAACGTCGGGCTTGGCCTGGTGCACGGCATGGCGCATCCGCTCGGCGCTTTTTACAACACGCCGCACGGCGTGGCGAATGCCATCCTGCTGCCGCACGTGATGCGCTTTAATGCTGAGGCGACCGGGGAAAAATATCGCGATATCGCCAGGGCGATGGGCGTCAAAGGGGAAGCGTTAAGCCTGAGCGCCGCGCGTCTGGCGGCGGTGGAGGCGGTGGGCCAGCTAAACCGCGATGTCGGTATTCCCGGCCATCTGCGCGAGGTGGACGTCAGGAAAGAGGATATTCCGGCGCTGGCCCAGGCGGCGCTGGCGGATGTGTGTACCGGCGGCAACCCGCGCGAGGCGAGCCTGGCCGATATCGTCGAGTTATATCAGGCGGCCTGGTGAGGGGCCGGCCCGGGGGAAGCAGGCGGTGCCGCCGCGCCGGCACCACGCTCGGGTAGGGTCAGCGCGTCAGCCGCAGCTGCTGCAGATTACCATCCAGCTGGAGGTCGGCCTGCAGGCGGGCCACTTCCCGGCAGGTGAAGGCCATCTCCTGATGCGCTGCCAGCTTTTTGCGCCACTTTTCCGGGACCTCTGCCAGGCGGGCATACAGCCCCTCCAGGTCCTGAAACTCGTTCAGCAGCTGGGCGGCGCTTTTCGGGCCAATGCCCGCCACGCCCGGCACCTTCGAGCTGCTGATCCCCGCCAGCCCCCAGTAATCCGCCAGCTGCTCCGGGGTGACGCCGAACTCACTGGCGATGAAGGGGGCGTCCAGCCAGCGCTTCTGAAAGTAGTCGCGGATGCGGATGGTGGGCGACAGCAGCTGGCAGTAGCCTTTGTCGGTGGAGACAATGGTGGCCTGATGGCCCGCCTGGGCCACCTTCACCGCCAGGGTGGCGGCGAGATCGTCCGCTTCGCTGCCCGGCGAGGCCCAGCAGCGGATCCCCCGCTGTTCGAAGGCGGCCCGCAGCGCCGGCATCTCGGCGACCAGCGTATCCGGCATCGGCGCGCGGCCGGCTTTGTACTCCGGCAGGCGCTGGTGGCGCCAGCCGTGGGCGCGATCCTCATCATCAAACACCGCCACCGCGTGGGTGGGCTGACTGTGGACAATCAGCTGCTCCAGCGCATGCAGGCAGGTATCGACGCAGGGTGAACCCTGCACCGCGTGGATGCGGCGGATCAGATTTAACGCGTCGACGATTAACAGATGAACAGCCACAGATACCCCCTTATTCTCAGCGTCTTTAGGGTAACACCGCCATCGGATCGAGGCTATCTGCGCCTGAACAATCAGGAAGATAACGCGCAATTTTCGCTAACCGACCGCCATCAGCGAGCTGGCGACGCCGGGCGCGGGCTCGCCGTACCACACCGCTTCCCGCACCGGAACCGGTTTGGTGATAAGCCCGAGGGCGTAAAAGCGATCGGCGATGGTCTGCTGGGCGCGGATCACCGACAGATCCATCGGCCTTGGGCGATGGCTACGGCGGGCGAGGGCGATGCGCAGCGACCGGGCGTCAATCCCCAGCTCTGCTGACAGTAAGCGGGCCGCTTCGCCACGATGCGAGTCGATAAACTGCCCGGTGTGGGTCAGCTCCGTCAGCAGGCGGCGCATGATATCGCCGTGCTGAGCGAGATAGTCCCGTCGCGAGAGATAAAACTGATGGTTGTTAACCCGTCCTTCGCCGCTGGCGACCACCCGCAGCTCGCCGGTGTGTTCGGCGTCGCTGAGCAGCGGATCCCACATCATCCAGGCGTCCACCGCCAGATAGTCGCTGGCGGTCAGCGGGTATTTCGGCGGGGTATAGACCACCCGCACGTCGTTCAGCCCCAGCCCGGCGTCCTCGAGGATCTGCAGCAGCAGCCAGTGAACATTCGACCCTTTATTGAGGGCGATGCGTTTTCCGCGCAGATCGCTGAGCTGGCGAATGTCGCTCTCCTGCGGGACGACCATCGCCACGCTGCGCGGCGCCGGCGGCTCCCACGCCACGTACATCAGTTCGCTATTGCTGGCCTGGGCGAACACCGGCGGCGCTTCTCCGGTGGTGCCAAAGTCGATCTCGTTGCAGGCGAGGGCGTGAAGGAGCTGCGGTCCGGCGGGAAACTCGCTCCACAGCACGTTGACGCCGAGGCTGGCGAAGGCGGTCTCCAGACTCTGGCGGGCTTTCAGGATCCCGAGGCTGCCGAAGCGCTGGTAGCCAATGCGCAGCTCGCGATCGGCCCCGGTCGCGCTGGCGAACGCCCGCGGCGGCGCAGGCGGACGGCGGCGGCTTTTGATCAGTCCGAGGTTAGCGAGCTGGGTGCGTAAGGTATGCCGACTGATCCCTAACAGCGCGGCCGCCTGGCTCTGATTATCGTCGCAATGCGCCATGGCGTGGCGGATCAGCGCGCTGGTCACCCGCTGCCACAGCGGCTCGCCGGGAAGCGCCAGCTGGTGGCGAATAAAGTCGTCCAGTTCATGATCGCTCGCCGGCGACGGGGCGTCGTTGAGCGTCGCCAGGCGCAGCTGGGCGGGGCTAATCTCCTCTTCTTTACTGAGCAGCACCGCGTTGTGCAGGGTGTTTTCCAGCTCACGAATATTACCCGGCCACGCATAGTCCATCAGCCGGGCCAGCGACTCCGGCGCCAGACGCAGGGTTGGCCGGCCGAGGCGGCGGGCATAGAGCGATAAAAAGTGGTGCGCCAGCTGCGGGATATCCTGCCGACGCTGGCGCAGCGGCGGCAGCGGCACCACCGCGATATTCAGCCGATAGTAGAGATCTTCGCGAAAGCGGCGCTCGCGGATTGCCTGGGCCAGGTCGACGTGAGTGGCGGCAATTACCCGGACATTCACTTTAATCGCTTTGCGCGAGCCGACGCGGGTAATTTCGCGCTCCTGCAGCACCCGTAACAGCTTGACCTGCAGGGGCAGGCTTAATTCGCCGATCTCGTCCAGCAGCAGCGTCCCCCCTTCCGCGGCTTCAAACCAGCCGGGCTGTCCCTGCTGCGCGCCGGTGAAGGCGCCTTTCTCATGGCCGAACAGTTCGGCTTCGGCAAGGCTCTCGGTTAGCGCGCCGCAGTTAACGGCCAGAAACGGCTGCTGGCGGCGGGGACTGTGGTGATGGAGATAGCGCGCCACCACCTCCTTGCCGGTGCCGGTTTCGCCCACGATCAGCACGGTAGCCTCCGTCGGCGCGAGCTTGTCCAGCAGGCTCTGGAAAGCCTTCGATGCCGGGTCGATCAGCGCGGGCGCGGTGGAAGGGGATTCTGGGTTCAGCATAGCGGGCCTCCGGTCGTTGACCTCCTGAACTTATCCTGCGGCGGCGGCGGAAACCAGAGGGGGAAAGGCCGACGGCTGTTGCAAATGCGCCAGCGGATGCGCGGCGGCTGCGGGATTTGCAACAGCACGACGCGCGTGGGATGTTTTCAATTCCTTGATTTTAAAAATGTAATTTTTTATTCACCATTGGCATGATTATCGCTAACACTCATATAACCAAATTAAAACTTCTCTTCGATAAATATCGGATATGGTTATATAGGAAATAGATAATGACGCAGCAAGTTCCCGACAAGATCAATGTCTTCTGGTTCTTACCTACCCATGGCGATGGCCGCTATCTGGGCACCACCGAGGGTGGACGTCCGGTCGATTTACCTTATCTGCAGCAGGTGGCGCTGGCGGCCGACAGCCTGGGTTATTACGGCGTGCTGATCCCCACCGGTAAAAGCTGTGAAGATTCGTGGCTGGTGGCCTCGGCGCTGGCGCCGTTGACCCGCCGTCTGCGCTATCTGGTGGCGGTCAGACCGGGTCTGCAGCCGCCCACTCTGGCGGCGCGGATGGCGGCCACCCTCGACCGTTTATCGGAAGGACGGCTGCTGATCAATGTCGTCACCGGTGGCGACCCGGTGGAAAACAAAGGCGATGGCATCTTTCTCAGTCACAGCGAACGCTACCAGGTGACTCGCGAATTTCTCGACGTTTACTCCCGCCTGCTGCGCGGGGAGAAAGTGGACTATCACGGGGAGCATATTCATGTCGAGGGGGCGGAAGTGCTGTTTCCGCCGGTTCAGGAGAATGGCCCGCCACTCTATTTCGGCGGCTCTTCTGAGGCGGCTATCGATGTGGCGGCCGAACAGATCGACAGTTATCTAACGTGGGGCGAACCGCCGGAACTGGTGGCCGAGAAGCTGGCGGTGGTGCGCGAGCGCGCCGCGGCCCGCAGGCGCACTCTGCAATATGGCATCCGTCTGCACGTTATCGTGCGCGAAACGGAAGAGGAGGCGTGGGCCGCCGCCGACCGGCTGATCGCCCATCTTGACGACGACACCATCGCTCAGGCGCAAAAGATCTTCGCCCGCATGGACTCGGCTGGCCAGGCGCGGATGAGCGCCCTGCATCAGGGATCGCGCGACAATCTGCGTATTGCCCCTAATCTGTGGGCCGGCGTCGGGCTGGTGCGCGGCGGCGCGGGTACCGCGCTGGTGGGTAACCCTCAGCAGGTGGCGGAGCGCATCCGCGAATATCAGGCGCTCGGCATCAGCAATTTTATCTTTTCCGGCTACCCGCATCTGGAAGAGGCACACCGCTTCGCTGAGCTGGTGATGCCTCTGCTGCCGCTGGAAAACGCGGCCTCGTCGAAGGCGCGCAGCGTGAACACCGGTCCGTTTGGCGAAACCATCGGCGGCGATAAGCGCCCGGTGCGCCAGGCCAGCGCCAGCTGATGGCCAGGAGCGCGACCATGAGACAGCATACCGGAGGAGGGCGGCGATGAGTGCAGAACCGCATATCGTGATTATCGGCGGCGGCTTTAGCGGCGCGGCGGTGGCGATTGAGCTTCTGCGCCTGGCGCCGAACGGGGTGCGCGTGACGCTGCTGGAGCCGCGTCAGACTCCCGGCGCCGGGGTAGCCTACTCCACCGCGGAGCCGACGCACCGGATTAACGTCCCGGCCGCCCGTATGCAACTGACCGGTGATGAAGAGGGCGCCTTCGATCGCTGGTACCGCCGTCAGCCTGCCTTTGCCGCCGATGCACAGGCGCTGCGCCCGGACGGTTCCGTCTACCCTCAGCGCGGCCAGTTTGGTCGCTATGTGGCACAGCGTTTTTCCGACGCCGCGGCCGCCAGCGGCGGACGGCTGCGCCACCTGCGCGATCGGGCGTTCGCTTTTGATCAGGGGACGGTTCGCACCGAGGGTGGACTGCAGCTTAAGGCCGACCTGCTGGTGCTGGCGATCAGCCATCCACCGCCTTCGCTGCCGGCGCAGGCCGAAGCCTGGCGTCACCATCCGGCGCTGATTGCCAACCCGTGGCAGCCTGGCGCGCTCGACGCCATCGCCCCGCACGCCCGGGTGGCGGTGATGGGCACCGGATTAACCATGGCCGATACGGTCGCGACGCTGGACCGGTTGGGCCACCGCGGCAGTATCATCGCCTTTTCGCGCCACGGCCTGCTGTCGCGCGGTAACCTCAGCGGCGCGGGGGCAGCATGGCCCGGCGACTATCAGCAGGGCAACTTGCGCCAGCGCCTGCGCCAGATCCGCCTCGATGTGGCGTATGCGGCGCAGCAGGGCCTGAGCTGGCAGGTGGTGCTGGATGCGGTCCGCCAGCAGGGGCAGCGGATCTGGCAGGCGCTCAGCGTCGCCGATCGCCAGCGTTTTCTGCGCCATCTGCGCCATTACTGGGATGTCCACCGCTACCGCGTGGCGCCGCAGGTCGCCGAGGTGCTGGAGGCGCGCCAGCGCACGGGCAGTCTGCAGGTGCAGGCGGCCAGGCTACAGTCGATGAGCGCTGAAGGCGAGACGCTACGTCTGACGCTGGCGCGGCGCGGCGGCGGCGTGCAGACCCTGAGCGTCGATCACCTGATCCTGACGACCGGACCCGCGCACCGTGCCCTAACCGACAGCCAGCCATTTTTACAGGACCTTGCCCGCCGCGGCCTTATTCGCGCTGATGCTCTCGGCATGGGCCTGGAGGTGGACAGCCGTTCCCGGGCAGTGGCTGATCCGCAGGTTGAGGCGCCGCCGGTGCTGGTGGCCGGTCCGGCCGCCCGCGGGCGTTTTGGCGAACTGATGGGCCTGCCGCAGGTAGCCGACCATGCCGCTGAGGTGGCGGCGCAAGCGTTACTCACGCTCGGGATCCCGCAGGACTCCCGATGTCCAGCGTACTGAATACCTCCCTTTACCTTCCCTGATTCATTTTGACGCGTGCGCCCCGGCGACGGGCCGCGCTATGGAGATTGCTATGTCATCACAACGTGAAATTCGTCTTAACGCTTTCGATATGAACTGCGTCGGTCATCAGTCGCCGGGCCTGTGGGCGCATCCCCGGGATCGCTCCTGGCAGTATAAAGATCTGGAGTACTGGGTGGATCTGGCGCGACTGCTGGAGCGCGGCAAGTTCGACGGGCTGTTTATCGCCGACGTGCTTGGCGTCTACGACGTGCTGAACGGCAGCGGCGACGCGGCGATCCGCCAGGCGACGCAGGTGCCGGTCAACGATCCGCTGGCCCTGATCACTCCGATGGCGCTGGTGACGGAGCATCTGGGCTTCGGTCTGACCGCCTCGCTGTCGTTTGAGCATCCTTACCCCTTCGCCCGTCGTCTGTCGACGCTCGACCATCTGACCAAAGGGCGGGTGGGCTGGAACATCGTCACCTCCTATCTGGAGAGCGGGGCGCGCAATATCGGCCAGCAAACTCAGACCGACCACGACACCCGCTATGACTATGCCGATGAGTATTTGCAGGTGATCTACAAACTGCTGGAGGGAAGCTGGGAGGACGGGGCGGTGCTGCGCGACAGAGAGCGCAAGATCTTCAGCGATCCGCGGAAAATCCATCCCATTAACCATCAGGGACAGTTCTTTTCCGTGCCGGGGATCCACCTCTGCGAGCCATCCCCGCAGCGCACACCGGTACTGTATCAGGCGGGAGCGTCCAGCCGCGGCAAACAGTTCGCCGCCGGCCATGCCGAATGCGTCTTCGTCGCTGCGCCGTCGAAAGTGCTGCTGAAGAAGACGGTGGCGGATATTCGCCGCCGGGCGGCTGAGGCCGGGCGCGATCCGCACAGCATTCTGATCTTCAATCTGCAGACGGTAATTGTTGGCGACACCGACCGCGAGGCGCAGGCGAAATGGCAGGAATATAAGCAGTACGTCAGTTATGAAGGCGCGCTGGCGCTGCTCTCCGGCTGGACGGGGATTGATTTCGGCCAGTATCAGCCGGATCAGGTGCTGAAGTATCTGCACACCAACGCCATTCAGTCGGCGGTGGAGGCCTTCTCCACTGCGGACCCGAACCGGCAGTGGACGGTGCAGGCCCTGGCCGACTGGGCCGGTATCGGCGGCTTCGGCCCGCTGGTGGTCGGCAGCGCGCAAACCGTGGCGGACGAACTGCAGTCCTGGGTCGAAGAGACGGATGTCGATGGCTTTAACCTTGCCTATGCCGTCACCCACGAAACCTTCCGCGACGTCGTCGAGCTGCTGGTGCCAGAGCTGCAAAAGCGCGGCGTCTTTAAGCAAGAGTACCGTGAGGGGACCCTGCGCGAAAAACTGTTCGGCGCCGGTCCGCGTCTGGCCGCGCCTCACCCGGGCGCCAGCTACCGACGCGATGCGCGCACGGCGGCATCGGTAGAGGAGAAGGTGACATGATCGCTATCGATGATCTGCATAAAAGCTACCGCACGGCGGATGGCCGGCTCAGCGCGGTGCTGAAAGGGCTATCGCTGCAGGTGCCTGAGCGCTCCATCACCGCGGTGGTGGGGCCGAGCGGCGCCGGTAAATCAACTCTCGCGCGCTGCATCAGCCTGCTGGAGCGCCCGGACAGCGGCAGCATTCGTATCAATGGCCTGGATCTGTCGGTGCTGTCCGGCGAGGCGCTGCGCCGGGAGAGGCGGGCGATTGGCACCGTTTTCCAGTCTTCGGCGCTGCTGAGCCGCAGGACCGCCTGGGAGAATGTCGCCCTGCCGCTGGCGTGGCTTGGCGTGGTGGAGCGCGATATCAAGGCGCGGGTCGGTGAGCTGCTGGAGAGCGTCGGCCTGAGCCACAAAGCGGATGCCTGGCCAGCCCAGCTCTCCGGCGGCCAGCGCCAGCGGATCGCCATTGCCCGCGCGCTGGCGCTGCGCCCGTCCGTTCTGCTGGCGGATGAAGCCACCTCCGGCCTCGATCCTCAGGCCACGGCCTCGGTGCTGACTCTGCTCAAGCGGCTGCGTGATGAGTACCAGTTGGCGATCGTCCTGATCACCCATGAAATGGACGCCGTGCGCTCGGCGGCGGATGCGGTGGCGGAGATCCGCGACGGGACGATCGTCCAGTACGGGCGGCTCGAAGATCTGCTGGCGCGTCCCGATTCCCTGCTCGGCCAGCAGCTGTTGCCGCTGACGCCGGCGGCAGCGGCCCACAGTGATTTGCTGCTGCGTCTGAGCTACCGCTGGGATGTGCCGGTGGCCACCGACTGGATCAGCCGCCTGAGCCAGCAGTGGGCGCTGCAGATCGATCTCCTTGGCGGCCACGTCGAGGTGATTAACGGTCGGCTGGCCGGTCGTCTGCAGGTTGGAGTGCGCTTTCAGGGCGAACGCCTGTCGCCCGCGCGGCTGCAGGGCCTGCTGGCGCAGCTCGGCATGACGGCGGAGATCCTCGACAGCGCGCCGTTGCTCAGGGAGGCGGTATGAAACCGACAGTCATCAGCCAGGACACCCCCTGGAGCGAAATCCCTTCGCTGCTGCTTCCCGCCTATGGCGAAACCTGGCTAATGGTGGCCATTGTAATGCTGTTTGTCGTCACGCTGGGAGGGCTGGTGGGGGTGGTGCTATTTAACGCCTCGCCGCGGGGATTATTTCCGCACGCACTGCTGTACCGGCTGCTGAACTGGGTGGTCAACATGGGACGTTCGCTGCCGTTTCTGGTGCTGATGGCCGCTATTATCCCGTTCACTTACTGGCTGACCGGCACCACGATTGGCATCCCCGCCGCGGTGGTGCCCATGATCGCCGCCGGCGTCCCGTTCTTTGGCCGTCTGGTGGAGAACGCGCTGCGCGAGCTGCCGGCGGAGGTCACCGCGGTGGGCGTCGTCTGCGGTGGATCGCGCGGGCAAATCATTGCCAGCGCGCAGCTCAGTGAAGCATTGCCGGCGCTGGTGGCGGCGGTGACGCTAAACCTGGTCTCGATGATCGAGTATTCGGCCATCGCCGGGACCATCGGCGCCGGGGGCATCGGCTACCTGGCCGTGGTGTACGGCTATCAGCGCTTCGACAACCATATCATGATCGCGACGATCGTGGCCCTGATCGCCACGATCCAGGTGATTCAATTTTTGGGTGACCGCCTGGTCAACCGTTTACGCCACACGCAGGGGAACCTTGTATGACAACAGAGCAATTTGAGTTACGTAAAGCGCGGCGCTGGCCCTGGCTGGCGGCGCTGGCGGTGATTATCCTGCTCGCCATCGCTTTCTGGTGGTGGCGGGGACATACCCAAAGCCAGCAGGTGGTCTTCGGCAGCACGTTAAAAATTCACTACGAGCCGGCGATGGCCGGCGAGCAGCGGATTATTGAGTATATTAATCAGCATATTGCGCCCGATTACGGCCTGAAGCTGGAGGCGGTGGGGGTGCAGGATCCGGTTCAGGCTGACCGCGCGGTAGCGGAAGGACAGTATGCCGGGACGATCTATCAGCATCAGTGGTGGCTTAAACAGGTGGTGGACGCCAATGGCTTTGCGCTGTCGACTACGGTGCCGGTGTTCCAGTGGGCGTTTGGCATCTATTCCGACCGCTACTCGTCGGTACAGGCGTTGCCCAACGGCGCGACCATCGTGGTGCCTGACGACGGCGCCAATCAGGGACAGGCTCTGTGGCTGCTGCAGCGCATTGGTTTGATCTCGCTCGACCCGGCGGTAGAGCCGCGCACGGCGAAGCTGAAAAATATTGTCGACAACCCGCATCAGTTTGTCTTTAAAGAGCTGGATCTGCTGACCATGCCGCGGGCGTTAAATTCGGTGGATGCCGCCATCGGCTATGTCTCGCAATTTGACGCCGGGAAAGTGCCGCGTGAGAAAGGCATTTTATTCCCGCCGGCGCCGCGCACCTTTGCTTCGCAATTAGTGATTGGTACGCCGTATTTATCGCAGGAAAATATCGTCAAATTAAAACAGGCCTTTTCTGACCCACGGATCCAGACGTGGTTAAAAACCACCAACGATCCGCTGGTAAAAGACGTATTAGTTCCGGTATCGGCGGAATAAGCGTCCTGCACGACGTCTCTTTTCGTTGTTATTTACTTCCTTTTAGGATGCGCGAAAGCGCGTCCTTTTTGTGCTGGTGATTTTAATTAACTTATTGATTATATTGATTTTTATAGTATGAATTGTTGTTTTGATTCTCGCCGCTCGAGGTTTATAACCGCTGATGACCTGCACAAAATAATAAGGTGAAAAAATGAGTACATTACCAGTGGATAATCCCGGTATCGCTTCGGTACCGGTCAGTAGCGTCGGGGATGTGGCGCGGCTAATTAATTCCGGCAGGGAACAGGCGAAATATGCGCGGATGATTGTCTTCCTCGCGCTGGGCGGCGTTTTTCTCGACGCGTATGACTTAACCACGCTCTCTTACGGTATTGATGACGTCGTGCGTGAATTTCAGCTCTCGCCGCTGCTGACCGGCCTTGTGACCTCCTCCATTATGGTCGGGACCATTGTCGGCAATATTATTGGCGGCTGGCTGACCGATAAATATGGTCGCTATTCGGTGTTTATGGCCGATATGTTCTTTTTCGTTATTTCGGCTATCGCCGCCGGGCTGGCGCCAAACGTCTGGGTGTTGATTGGCGCTCGCTTCCTGATGGGCATCGGCGTCGGCATCGACCTGCCGGTGGCGATGTCCTATCTGGCCGAGTTTTCCCGCTTTGCCGGCAAAGGCAACAAAGCGGCTCGCCTCGCGGCGTGGTGCCCGATGTGGTACACCGCCTCAACCGTCTGCTTTCTTATTATCTTCGGTCTCTATTTCCTGTTGCCGCAGGAGCATCTTGACTGGCTGTGGCGCGCCTCCCTGCTGTTCGGCGCCGTGCCGGCGCTGCTGATTATCGCCGTCCGCAGCCGGTTCATGAACGAATCCCCGCTGTGGGCGGCAAACCAGGGCGATCTGACCTCTGCGGTGCGCATCTTACGCGACTCCTGGGGGATCCATGCCCATGAGGTCCCGACGGCGAAGCCGGCGCCGGCGCCGAAAGTGAGCTTTCGCGTGCTGTTCGAAAAACCCTACCGTGAGCGGACTATCGTCGCCGGGGTGATGAATATCTGTATCTCCTTCGAGTACACGGCGATTGCCTTTTTCCTGCCGTCAATTCTTGCCCAGTTTCTCGGGGCTGGCGTCTTCGAAACTATTTCGGCATCACTGGGGCTGAACGCCCTGTTTGCCTTTACCGGCGGGCTGCTTGGTATGCATCTGGCGTGGAAATATCCTTCGCGTCATGTGGCGATAGCCGGCTTTGCCCTGCAGTTTGTGGCGCTGATTGTGCTGGCGCTGGTGGGGCAACCGCACGCGACGGCAGGCATCGTACTGGCCATCGCGATGCTGGGACTGTGGCTGTTCGCCGAAGGATTTGGCCCGGGGGCGCAGCTGATGATCTACCCGGCGCTCTCCTATCCCACCGCCATTCGCGCCACCGGGGTCGGTTTCAGCCGGGCGCTCTCCGGGATCGGCAGCGCGCTGGCGCTGTTTATTCTGCCGCTGCTGCAGGCCTCGCTCGGCACGCAGATGTTCTGGGTGGTCTCGCTTGCCGCCATTATTCCCATTTTCTTCCTGCTGGCGGTCCGTCATGAACCGACACGAGAAGATATTGACGCAATTCATGAATAAGGAACCGACTATGACCTTGCTCTCCACTGGCACCGATTATGACGCGCTGGCGGCCGCCTTCCGCCCGATATTCACCCGCATCGCCCAGGGCGCCGCGGAGCGCGAACAGCAGCGCGTTCTGCCCGAGGAGCCGATCCGCTGGCTGAAAGAAGCGGGCTTCGGCACGCTGCGTATCCCGCGCGAGAAGGGCGGCTGGGGCGCTTCGCTGCCGCAGCTCAGCGCGCTGCTGATTGAGCTGGCGCAAGCGGATTCTAACCTGCCGCAGGCCCTGCGCGCGCACTTTGCTTTTGTGGAAGATCAGCTGAATCAGCCGGATTCCGCCGGGCGCGACCGCTGGTTTCGTCGCTTCCTTGACGGCGAGCTGGTGGGCAGCGGCTGGACGGAGATCGGCGCGGTTAAGCTGGGGGACGTGAACACTCGGGTGACGCCGGCAGAGGGCGGCTGGCGACTCGACGGCGAGAAGTTCTACAGCACCGGCGCGCTGTACGCCGACTGGATCGATGTGTTTGCCCGGCGCAGCGATACCGGTGGCGATGTGATTGCCCTGGTCAGCACCCAACAGCCCGGCGTGGCGCGGGAAGATGACTGGGATGGCTTTGGCCAGCGGCTGACTGGCAGCGGGACCACCCGCTTCACCGACGCCCGGGTGGAAACCGACCACGTCTACGACTTTGCCCAGCGCTTTCGCTATCAGACCGCCTTCTATCAGCATGTGCTGCTGGCGACCCTCGCGGGCATCGGCCTGGCGGTTGAGCGGGATGCCGCGCAGGGCGTCAAACACCGGTCCCGGATGTACAGCCACGGCAACGCCGCCGTACCGCGCGATGATGCCCAGGTTCTGCAGGTCGTTGGGCAGATTAGCAGCTGGGCATGGGCGACCCGGGCCGCGGTCCTGCAGGCCGCAGAATCGCTGCAGCAGGCCTATGTGGCGCACGTCAGCGACGACGAAGCGCTGATCGCCCGGCGCAACCAGCTGGCGGAAGTGGAAGCGGCGCAGGCGCAGGTGATCGCCAGCGACTGGATCCCGCGGGCGGCGACGGAGCTGTTCAATGCCCTCGGAGCGTCGGATACGCGTACCCGTCTGGCGCTGGACCGTCACTGGCGCAATGCGCGGACGGTCGCCTCGCATAATCCGGTGATTTACAAGGCGCGCAATATCGGAAACTGGCTGGTGAACGGTGAGGCGCCGACCTTCATCTGGCAAATTGGCAATGGTGAGAAAACGGCGGGATAAGTCCGTCGGCGACGGGGGGCGCAATGCCTCCCGCCGCCGGGAAAACTAAGGTTTATCCAGCGACCAGGTGGCGCTGCGTACGTCGACTTTCACCGGCAGCAGGCCGATGCGCGTAAAGGTATCCGCCAGCGCCTGCTGTTCGTTATACACCGCCGGCGTCATGCGTTCAGCGCCGTAGGGCAGGCGGGCCAGGGTCTTCAGCCAGATGGCTTTATCCAGCCCGGTTGAGGTCGACAGGAGGCCGGCGGCCTCGTCCTGATGGCTGTTCGCCCACACACTGAGTTTACCCAGCTCATCCACCACCTGTTTTGCCGTCTCCGGGTAGGTATCCGCAAACTTACGGCTGGCGAGATAGAAGGTGTAGTGCGGCACCAGCCCCTCGGCGTTGCGTATTTGTCGGGCTTTCGCGTTGGTTTCCACTTCCGCGAGGAACGGATCCCAGATCACCCACGCATCAATCGCCCCGCGCTGGAAAGCGGCGCGGGCGTCCGCCGGCGGCAGATAGACCGGGGTGATGTCTTTATAGCTGAGGCCCGCTTTTTCCAGCGCGGCGACCAGCAGGTAGTTGACGTCGGACCCCTTGTTCAGCCCCACGCGCTTGCCCTTCAGATCGGCTACGCTGCGGATCGTCGACTGCTCCGGGACCACAATCGCTTCCGTTTTTGGGTTAGCGGGGGAGTGGGCAAGGTAGACCAGATCGGCTTGTGCCGCCTGGGCAAAGGCCGGCGGCGCATCGCCGGTGGCGGCCAGATCGATACTGCCGACGTTGAGCCCCTCCAGCATTTGCGGACCGGCGGGGAATTCGACCCAGCGGACGGCAATGCCCTGTTTTTTCAGGCTCTCATCCAGGGTGCCGCGATATTTCAGCAGCGCGAAGATGTTCGCCTTTTGATAGCCGATGTTGACGGTCTCCGGCGCTTTGGCCAGCGCGGAGGCGGAAAGGGCGGCGAGGACCAGCAGCCAGGCGGGGCGGAATCGGTTGGACATTGTCTGTTCTCCTTAGCGTTTTGCGTAAGGTAACAAACAGCGCTTATAACCATTAAATAACTAAATTTTAATTGATATAACAAAAGGTGGGTGAGAGGGCCCGCCGCGGCGACGCGTGGCGGGCCAGCAGGTTAATCGCAGGCGACAATCTTCATCGCCAGACCACCGCGGGAGGTTTCCCGGTACTTGGCGTTCATGTCTTTGCCGGTTTCGTACATGGTCTCAATGACTTTATCGAGGCAGACGCGCGGCTCGCTGGTCCGGCGCAGCGCCATTCGCGCGGCGTTGACCGCTTTCACGGCGGCGATAGCGTTGCGTTCGATGCAAGGCACCTGCACCTGGCCGGCGACCGGGTCGCAGGTCAGACCGAGGTTATGCTCCATGGCGATCTCTGCCGCGATGCACACCTGGCCCGGGCTACCGCCCAGCAGTTCCGCCAGACCGGCCGCCGCCATTGAGCAGGCGACGCCCACTTCACCCTGGCAACCCACTTCGGCGCCGGAGATCGAGGCGTTCATCTTATACAGCGAACCAATCGCGCTGGCCACCAGCATATAGCGGGCCAGGGAGTTGCTGTTCACCTTGCGGATAAACTTGTCGTAATAGGCCAGCACTGCCGGCACGATACCGCAGGCGCCGTTGGTCGGCGCGGTTACCACCCGGCCGCCGGCGGCGTTCTCTTCGTTCACCGCGAGAGCGAACATATTGATCCAGTCGACCACCGCCATCGGGTCGCTGTTGGTGGTGTCCTGGCTCACCAGCATGCGGCGCAGCGCGGCGGCCCGGCGCGGAACGCGCAGTTTGCCCGGCAGGACGCCTTCGGTGGTAATGCCGCGCTCAATCCCGGCGCTCATCACTTCCCACACCGCGGCGAAGTGTTGCTCCAGTGCCTCTTTACTGTGTAGCGCCAGTTCGTTCTGCATCATCAGACCGGAGAGCGACAGCCCGGTTTCGCGGCAGTGACGCTGCAGGTCGGCGGCGTTTTTATAGGGGTAAGGGACGGCCACCGGCGCGTCGGTGGTCTGGCCGAAGTTCGCTTCATCGACGATAAAGCCGCCGCCGATGGAGTAGTACGTCTGGCTGTAGAGCACCTGGTCGCCGGCCAGGGCGGTGATGCGCATGCCGTTCTCATGCAGCGACAGGTTGTCGGCATGGAAATTCATGCACTGATCGACCGGGAAGTCCACTTCGTGCTGGCCGTTGGCCAGCATCAGGCGACCGTGGGTGTTAACGTCCTGAATAAATCCTGGAATGGCGTCAATGTCGACGGTGTCCGGCAGGTTGCCGGCGAGCCCCATGATAATCGCGATATCGGTATGGTGGCCTTTACCGGTCAGGGAGAGGGAGCCGTAGACGTCGACGACGACTTTGCTCACCTCGGCCAGCAGGCCGCGCGCGATCAGGTCGTCAGTAAATTGTTTGCCCGCTTTCATCGGTCCAACGGTATGGGAGCTGGAAGGGCCAATGCCGATTTTAAAGATATCGAATACGCTGATCATATGTATTCCCGTGCTGTCGGAAAGCGCGCCGCCGGTAAGCGGCGCGGGGGGAGGTGTTGACTGAATTAGCTGAACAGCGAGTAGAAGATCGCGGAGATGGCAATCAGACCCATAATCACCACGAAGACGTTGCTGACGTGGCCGCTGTATTTACGCATCGCCGGCACTTTCTGAATCGCGTACATCGGCATCAGGAACAGGATCATCGCGATAATCGGGCCGCCGAGGGTCTCGATCATGCCGAGGATGCTCGGGTTCAGCGTCGCTACAATCCAGGTGGTAACCAGCATGAACAGCGCGGTCAGCTTGTTCAGTTTGTTGATTTCGATCGATTTGCCTTTACCGCGCAGGGACTTAATCACCATGCCATTAAAGCCTTCGCGGGCGCCAAGGTAGTGGCCGAGGAAGGATTTGGTGATGGCGATCATCGCGATGATCGGCGCCATCCAGGCAATGATTGGCGCGTTAAAGTGGTTCGCCAGGTAAGACAGAATCGAGATGTTCTGCTCTTTCGCCGCCGCCAGGTCTGCCGGAGAGAGGCTCAGGACGCAGCTGAAGACGAAGAACATCACGGTCAGCACCATCATGATGTGGGCGCGAGCCAGGATGCTGGAGCATTTTTTCTCGGCGCCTTCGCCGTACTCTTCACGCTTGGCAACCGCGAAGGAGGAGATGATCGGCGAGTGGTTGAAAGAGAAGACCATTACCGGGATCGCCAGCCACAGGGTCATCAGCAGGCCGTTGCCGGTGACGGAGGCGCCGCTCAGGGAGAGGGTCTCCAGCGCCGCGCCGTTCCACTGCGGGATCAGGTACAGCGCCAACACCATCAGGGCGATAACGAACGGGAACACCAGCACGCTCATCGCTTTTACAATCATCTGCTCACCGAAACGCACGATAGTCATCATGCCGACGATCAGGATCAGCGACAGAATAGCGCGCGGCGGCGGCGTCATGTGCAGCTGGTGCGCCATGAAGCTTTCGACGGTATTGGTGATCGCCACGCTGTAGACCAACAGGATTGGATAGATAGCGAAGAAGTAGAGCAGGGTAATCAGCTTACCTGCGCCTACGCCGAAGTGTTCTTCAACCACTTCAGTAATGTCTTCGCCCGGGTTTTTGCCGGAGAGCACGAAGCGGGTCATACCGCGGTGGGCGAAGAAGGTCATCGGGAAGGCCAGAATCGCCATGATAATCAGGGGGATCATGCCGCCGACGCCGGCGTTGATCGGCAGGAACAAGACGCCCGCGCCGATCGCTGTACCGTACAGGCCCAGCATCCACATGGTGTCGGTTTTACGCCATCCGCTGCGGGTTTCGCCCGAAACGATGGTGCTGGTTTGAGTGGTTTCCATCTGTATCTCCTGGAGGAATCAACAAAATCTAATGAACAAATACAATTGCGTAACACGAAATTCGTTTAATTACGGTTTTTTTAGAAATTTTCTCCGTAATAATTGGGCCGGAAAGATACATTTATATGGTTTATGCATCAGTGATCGCGATCTCAAATGCAATAATCCACTTTCAATGTGCGTATTTTTAGTCCAACAGCCTGTTTCTGGTGATCAGCCAGCGATTTGTGGCGCGCAGGCTACCATTTGCAGCATATGAGATAAAAGCGGGGCGGCGTAATAACGAGGGATTTACTGTAAAAAAGAGAAGTGGTCGACGTTTTTGCGCTTAAAACCATTTTTTGCAGTGATAATTGTCGCAGTTTTTACTAACGCAAACGATTGGCTATGTAAAAACAATTCAGGTGTTTGATTAGTCACAGAAAGGTTTTTGGCGCGTTTTGGAAGTCAGAGAAAGCGTGCCCGCCGGGGCAACAGGCGCTGCCCCGGCGGGACGGAAATCAGGCGATGATTTCGTAGCAGGGAATATAGGCGGTACCGCCAGGAAGCTTCATGCGGTGCTGGGCGACGAAGCCCTGCAGCAGATCGTCCATGCGGCGCATCATCTCCGGGTCGCCGTGCAGCTTGTATGGACCGTACTGCTCGATGGCCTGGATGCCCACCTCTTTGACGTTACCTGCGACAATGCCGGAGAAGGCGCGGCGCAGGTCGGCGGCCAGCACTTCCACCGGCTGGTCCGGGGAGAGTTTGAGGTTGGCCATGTTTTCATGGGTCGGATCAAACGGCATCTGCAGGTCCGGCGAGATACGAATCGACCAGTTGAAGCTGTAGGCGTCGTCGGTCTCGCGACGGCTCTCTTTCACCAGCGGCATCGCTTTTTTCATCTGCCGCGCCACTTCCGCCGGGTCGTCGATGATGATCCGGTAGTGGCGACGGGCGGATTCGCCCAGGGTATGGGTGATAAATTCGTCCAGCACGCGGAAGTAGTCAGCGCTCTCTTTCGGTCCGGTGAGGATCAGCGGCAGCACCTGCGCTTTGTTATCCGGATGCATCAGAATACCCAGCAGGTAGAGCAGTTCTTCGGCGGTGCCGACGCCGCCCGGGAAGATGATGATCCCGTGGGCGATGCGCACGAAGGCCTCCAGACGCTTTTCGATGTCCGGCATGATGATCAGTTCATTGACCAGCGGGTTTGGCGGTTCTGCGGCGATAATGGACGGTTCGGTCATGCCGATAAAGCGGCTGTCTTTGTAGCGCTGCTGCGCGTGGCCGACGGCGGCGCCTTTCATCGGCGCTTCCATCGCGCCAGGCCCGCAGCCGGTGCAGATATTCAGTTCCCGCAGTCCCAGCTGCGTACCGACGCGGCGGGCGTAGAGATATTCGTTTTCGTTGATCGAGTGGCCGCCCCAGCAGACGATCATGTTCGGCGCTTCGCCGACGTGTAGCGCGCGGGCGTTGCGCAGGATCGAGAACACCAGGTTGGTGATATGGACCGAACTTTCGAGATCGAGGTTCGGGAAGCGAACGGTATTGTGGATCTGGCCGTACACGAAGAGGATGTCGCGCAGTACGGCGAACAGGTTGGCCTGCAGGGAACGAATAATGCGCCCGTCAACGAAGGCGTCTTCCGGCGGGTTGATCAGTTCCAGCTTCACGCCGCGTTCGCGACGTAGCACGTTAATATCGAAATTTTCAAAACGGGACAGGAGCTCCTTGCTGTTATCGGTCAGGCTCCCCGAGTTGAGCACAGCAAGCGAGCAGTTGCGAAACAGTTGATACAGGTCGCTGCTGGCGGTGCGCTTAAGCATATCCACTTCCAGCTGCGACAGCATATCCATTGAACCAAGCGGGCTAACATGTGTAATCAAGTGAACTCCTTACAGGACGCTTATGGTCTTCCTGTGATTACAATAGCCCTGCGAGCGGCGTTTTCACAACCTTGCGCGCGCCTAAACGCACGCAAATTGTGAAAATGTTTATTATTGTCGGGCGAGGCGGCCGGTGGCAGGGGAAAAGTCGCCGTTGCTGCGCCAGGGGTTGATATCCAGACCACCGCGTCGCGTATAGCGGGCGTAAACGGAAAGCGATTCCGGCTGGCAGAAACGGAGAATATCGTTAAAGATGCGCTCGACGCATTGCTCATGGAATTCGTTATGGTGGCGGAACGAAACCAGATAGCGCAGGAGCTGCTCGCGGTCGATTTTCGCCCCACGATACTGGATCTGCACCGAGCCCCAGTCCGGCTGGTGGGTGATCAGGCAGTTGGACTTCAGCAGATGGCTGACCAGCGTCTCTTCCACGATTTTGCCGCTGGCGGCGCCCTGCAGGTAGTCGGCGCTGAACTGATAGCTATCGATCTCGATATCCTGATCGTCGATGCAGGCGCCGTGCAGGTGGGCAATCGGCTGGCCTTCCAGTTCATCCAGCCGATACAGCGAGACCTTGACCCCGCCCTGGGCGCAGGCGCTCAGATCGCGGGTCAGCGTCTCTTCAACCTCCTGCCAGCTGGCGAAACGCGTCTGGTTGAAGCTGTTGAGATAGAGCTTAAAGCTTTTTGATTCCACCAGATTGACGGTGGTGTCGGGCAGTTCGACGTGGCCGACGGCCACCTGCGGCAGGCCTTTGCCGTTCAGCCAGGAGAGTTCGTAGAGCGTCCAGATATCGGCGCCGTGAAATGGCAGGTTGTCGGCATGCAGGCCAAGCGGGTCGCGGTTAAGGCTGCGCGGAACGCCCTGCAGCAGCGAGGCGTCATAGGTATCGCGGTAATCGGTTGATTTACCGAGCGTCAGGCCGGCCAGCGCCTGATGATTATCGTAAGAAGACATGTTTCACCATAGTAAAGCGGGTACACTATTACCCCAGTGTATCCTGTCTAACGTGAAGAGAGAAACCGGTGGACCATCAGACCGCAGAAGCGCTGCATGCTTTTACCCAACGTTATTGCGCCGCCTGGCAGCAGCAGCGCCACAGCCTGCCGCGCAGTGAAGAGCTTTACGGCGTCCCGTCACCTTGCGTCGTCGACACCCAGGACGAGGCCGTTTTCTGGCAGCCGCAGCCGTTTTCGCTGGCGCAAAATATCAGTGCGGTTGAACGCGCCCTGGATATTGTGGTACAACAGCCGCTTCATTCTTATTATACCACTCAGTTTGCCGGCGATATGACCGGCCGGTTCGCCGGCGAAACGCTCACGCTGCTGCAGACCTGGAGTGAAGAGGATTTCCAGCGGGTGCAGGAAAACCTCATCGGGCACCTGGTGGTGCAGAAGCGGCTGAAGCTGGCGCCGACGCTGTTCATCGCTACCCTCGAGAGTGAACTGGATGTCATTTCCGTCTGTAATCTCAGCGGTGAAGTCGTCAAAGAGACCCTCGGCACCGCCAAACGCCTCACCCTTTCCCCCTCGCTTGCGGGTTTCCTCAACCAGCTTGAGCCGGTGCTGTAATCCAGTCTGCCTGGTCATTTGTGAGAGATCTCTTACAAAACCTGTAAGAGATCATCATCATTTAAGGCAAATTTAATCCAATCTTTTTTTGTTAAGTTATTGGTATTAAATTAGATCTTAATTTTTTCGTCCTTTTGAGTGGGGACTAATCTTAAGAGATTGTCTCAAGAAGGGTTGTAAGAAGAGGCAGAATCAGTGATCCTATGTCTGTCGACAGGAAGTCGCGAAATGAAGCGAACATCAGGATGATGGCGCTTCTGCAGGACCCGCCAGGATGGCGTTGCAAGGACAGGCTTCAGGATGAAGCAAGGATAACGCAGGATCGCGTAATGGACACCTCCAGGATGGAGAATGAGAGCCGCTCAGGATGAACGGTGGATCAGGAAGATCGGGACAAACTTAAGGATAAGTCATTTCACATCGGGGTGGTGTGAAAGCAGGATGCACGAGTTTATGGATGAACATGGTCAGGAGACCTCAGGAAAAGTTTTCAAGGACGAGCAGGGAGCACCAATGTAGCGGGAATGCTGCAAAACGAACCGGGAGCACTGTTTATACAGTGCTCCCTTTTTTTATTTCTCCTGCGGATTTGCTATCCTGCGCCCGGTTTTTAACTCATCGAGGTTTCCCCCATGACTCTTCACGATAGCGTGCGCGATCGCCTGCGCGCCATTGAAGCCCTGCTGCGCGAAACAGAGCACTGGCAGGAGACGGCGCCGGACAGCAGCGCCTTCGCCAGCGATAAGCCGTTTTGCCTGGATACCCTGGAGCCGCTGGAGTGGCTGCAGTGGGTCCTGATCCCGCGTATGCATCAGCTGCTGGAGAGCGGCCAGCCGCTGCCGCAAAATTTCGCCGTTGCGCCGTATTACGAAATGGCGCTGGATCAAGCCCACCCGGTTCGCGAATCCATGCTGGCGGAGCTGCTGCTGCTGGACGCGCTGTTTGCCGGTGAGCAGGCCTGATGCTGGAGATAATCTACCAGGACGACTGGCTGGTGGCGGTCAACAAACCGTCGGGCTGGCTGGTGCACCGCAGCTGGCTCGATCGCGATGAGAAAGTGGTGGTGATGCAGACCGTGCGCGACCAGATCGGTCAGCACGTTTTTACCGCCCATCGCCTCGACCGGCCCACCTCCGGCGTCCTGCTCATGGGACTGTCAAGCGAGGCGGGTCGGCTGCTGGCGCAGCAGTTCGAGCAGCATCAGATCCAGAAGCGCTACCATGCGATCGTCCGCGGCTGGCTGATGGAAGAGGCGCTGCTCGATTATCCGCTGGTGGAAGAGCTGGATAAAATCGCCGATAAGTTCGCCCGCGAAGATAAAGGCCCGCAGCCGGCGGTGACCCATTATCGTGGTCTGGCGACGGTAGAGATGCCGGTCGCTACCGGGCGGTATCCCACCACGCGCTACGGGCTGGTGGAACTGGAGCCGAAAACCGGCCGCAAGCACCAGCTGCGCCGCCATCTGGCCCACCTGCGTCATCCGATCCTCGGCGACAGCAAGCACGGCGATCTGCGGCAAAACCGCAGCGCCGCGGAGCATTTCGGCTGCCACCGCCTGATGCTGCACGCCAGCGAACTGTCGTTAACTCATCCCTTTACCGGTGAGCCGCTGACCCTGCGTGCCGGTTTTGACGACGTCTGGATGCGTGCGCTGTCGCAGTTTGGCTGGCGCGGGCTTCTCCCGCTAAATGAAAGGGTTGAGTTTGCCGACGACTGCGGTCAGGATGAAGAGAATAAGGACAATCCTGGGAGATAATAGCATGGCGGAAGTCGGAATTTTTGTCGGCACCATGTACGGCAACTCGCTGCTGGTTGCGGAAGAAGCAGAAGCGATCCTCAGCGGACTGGGACACAAGGCTACCGTGTATGAGGATCCGCAGGTCAACGACTGGGAATCCTATACGGGGAAGTATGTGCTGGTGGTCACCTCCACCACCGGGCAGGGCGATCTGCCGGACAGCATCGTCCCGCTGTATGAGGGCATCAAAGATATGTATCAACCTCACCTGCGCTACGGCATTATCGCGCTGGGCGACAGCACCTACGCCAACTTTTGCGGCGGCGGCCTGAAGTTCGATCAGCTACTGCAGGAGCAGGGCGCGAAGCGCATCGGCGAGATGCTGAAGATTGACGCCAGCGAAGATCCGGAGCCGGAGAGCGTCTCTAATCCATGGGTTGAGCAGTGGGCTACCCTGCTAGAATAAAAGCGCTGCCCTCTCCCTACGCAGAGGGCGCCCTTTCAAGCTGTCGCGGCCAGATACGCGGACAGCAAAAGTGTAGCTCTTCCCGGGCCGCACGCCTTCAGGCAAATGCACAATATCCTTAGCAATATCATGGGTTAAGCTAGCCAGTTTCACCGCGTCAAGAGAGGTATTTCACACTCCGGCTCTTTTTGCTGCCCTTTTGACCACCCGCGGCGCTGGTTTTTCATTTCCGTGAACTTCCCCCCATTCTTTCAGGCATACGCCATAAACCACCTGCAATAGCGGCGTAAAAGCTGTGTAGATGCACGGTGAGCCGCGGTGTGCCTCTTCATATACTGCTCCAGCCAGTGACAAATGCAGTGCCAGATATAACGACAACTATCAAAACACGACCACGTCATTCTGATTACCCTACAGGTTGTGCTGTTCAGAATGAACGTAGCTAAACGCTATGATTCAGGAGTACAACAATGAGTTCATTAAGTCAGGCGGCGACGGCGGCTGAAAAGCGCACCAATGCCCGCTACTGGATAGTGGTGATGCTGTTTATCGTCACCTCTTTTAACTATGGCGACCGGGCGACGCTGTCGATCGCCGGTTCGGAAATGGCCAAAGATATCGGCCTGGATCCGGTGGGGATGGGGTATGTCTTCTCCGCGTTCTCATGGGCTTATGTCATCGGCCAGATCCCGGGCGGCTGGCTGCTCGACCGTTTCGGTTCGAAGCGCGTCTATTTCTGGTCGATCTTCATCTGGTCGATGTTTACCCTGCTGCAGGGCTTCGTCGACATCTTCAGCGGCTTTGGCATTATCGTCGCGCTGTTTACCCTGCGTTTCCTCGTTGGCCTGGCCGAATCGCCGTCGTTCCCTGGTAACAGCCGTATCGTGGCCGCCTGGTTCCCGGCGCAGGAGCGCGGCACGGCGGTGGCGATCTTCAACTCCGCTCAGTACTTTGCCACCGTTATCTTCGCGCCGATCATGGGCTGGCTGACGCATGAGGTGGGCTGGTCGCACGTCTTCTTCTTTATGGGCGGCCTGGGGATTGTGATTAGCTTTGTCTGGCTGAAAGTGATCCACGATCCGAACAACCATCCGGGAGTAAACAAGAAGGAACTGGAATATATCGCCGAAGGCGGCGCCCTGATCAACATGGATCAAAAGAGCAGCGCGCAGAAGGTGCCGTTCAGCGTCAAAATGGGCCAAATCAAGCAGCTGATCGGATCGCGGATGATGATCGGCATCTATATCGGTCAGTACTGCATTAACGCCCTGACCTATTTCTTTATTACCTGGTTCCCGGTTTACCTGGTGCAGGCGCGCGGCATGTCGATCCTCAAAGCGGGGTTTGTCGCCTCCGTTCCGGCGGTGTGCGGGTTCGTCGGCGGGGTGCTGGGCGGGGTGATCTCTGACTGGTTAATGCGCCGCACCGGCTCGCTGAACATTGCCCGCAAAACGCCGATAGTACTGGGGATGCTGCTCTCCATGACCATGCTGATGTGTAACTATGTCAACGTGGAGTGGATGGTGATTGGCTTTATGGCGATGGCCTTCTTCGGCAAAGGGATCGGCGCGCTTGGCTGGGCGGTGATGGCGGATACCGCGCCGAAAGAGATTAGCGGTCTTTCCGGCGGCCTGTTCAACATGTTCGGCAATATCTCCGGTATCGTCACCCCGATCGCTATCGGCTATATCGTCGGCACCACCGGCTCGTTCAACGGGGCGCTGGTTTACGTCGGCATCCATGCCCTGGTGGCAGTGCTGAGCTACCTGGTGCTGGTGGGCGACATCAAACGTATTGAACTGAAACCTGTAGCGGGACGTTAATCATGACTACCCAATCCAGCCCGATTATTACAGAGATGAAGGTCATTCCGGTGGCCGGACACGACAGCATGCTGCTGAACATCGGTGGGGCGCATAACGCCTGGTTTACCCGCAATATCGTGGTGTTGACCGATAACGCCGGCAACACCGGCGTGGGCGAAGCCCCTGGCGGTGAGGTTATCTACCAGACGCTGCTGGCGGCGATCCCGCAGGTGGTAGGTCAGGAGGTCGCCAGGCTGAATCGCGTGGTGCAGCAGGTACACAAAGGCAATCAGGCGGCGGATTTCGACACCTTTGGCAAAGGGGCGTGGACCTTTGAACTGAAAGTCAACGCGGTAGCGGCGCTGGAGGCCGCGCTGCTCGATCTGCTCGGCAAAGTGCTCAATGTGCCGGTCTGCGAGCTGCTGGGGCCGGGCAAGCAGCGTGATGCCGTCACCGTGCTGGGCTACCTGTTCTATATCGGCGATCGGCAGAAAACCGACCTTGGTTATCTGGACCATACGCCGGGCGATCACGAATGGTATCGCCTGCGCCACCAGCAGGCGTTGAGCAGCGAAGCGGTGGTGCGCCTGGCGGAAGCCGCTCAGGATCGCTACGGTTTCAAAGACTTTAAGCTGAAGGGCGGCGTGCTGCCCGGCGAGCAGGAAATTGACACCGCCCGGGCGCTGAAAAAGCGCTTTCCGGATGCGCGCATCACCGTCGATCCTAACGGCGCCTGGCTGCTGGATGAGGCGATCGCCCTGTGCAAAGGGCTGCAGGATGTTCTGACCTACGCCGAAGATCCGTGCGGCGCCGAGCAGGGTTTTTCCGGCCGGGAGGTGATGGCCGAGTTCCGCCGCGCCACCGGGCTACCGGTCGCCACCAATATGATCGCCACTAACTGGCGCGAGATGGGTCATGCGGTGATGCTCAACGCCGTCGATATTCCGCTGGCGGACCCGCACTTCTGGACGCTCTCCGGCGCGGTACGAGTGGCGCAGCTGTGCGACGAATGGGGGCTGACCTGGGGCTGCCATTCCAACAACCATTTTGATATTTCCCTTGCGATGTTTACCCACGTCGGCGCCGCGGCGCCGGGTCAGCCCACCGCCATCGACACCCACTGGATCTGGCAGGAAGGCGAGGCGCGCCTGACCAAAAATCCGTTGCAGATTATTAACGGCAAGATTGCCGTGCCAGATGCGCCGGGACTCGGCGTGGAACTTGACTGGGAGCAGGTGCGCAAAGCCCATGAGGCCTATAAAGCGCTGCCGGGCGGCGCGCGCAACGACGCGGGCCCGATGCAGTACCTGATCCCCGGCTGGACATTCGACCGCAAACGTCCCGTTTTCGGCCGCCACTAATTACAAAAGGATGATGCTATGACGACTTTCTCTTCCACGCCCGTTGTCACCACCATGCAGGTGATCCCGGTTGCCGGCCATGACAGTATGCTGATGAATCTGAGCGGGGCCCACGCTCCGTACTTCACCCGCAATATCGTGATTATCAAAGATAACGCCGGCCATACCGGCGTCGGTGAAATTCCGGGGGGCGAAAAAATTCGCCAGACTCTGGAGGATGCCATTCCGCTGGTGGTGGGCAAAACGCTGGGCGAGTATAAAAACGTGCTCGGCGCGGTGCGCAATCAGTTCGCCGACCGCGACGCCGGCGGCCGCGGCCTGCAGACCTTTGACCTGCGCACAACCATTCACGTGGTGACCGGAATCGAAGCGGCGCTGCTGGACCTGCTGGGCCAGCACCTTGGGGTCAACGTCGCCTCGCTGCTCGGCGATGGACAACAGCGCAGCGAAGTTGAAATGCTGGGCTACCTGTTCTTTATCGGTAACCGCCACGCCACGCCGCTGGCCTATCAGAGCCAGCCGGATGAACAATGCGAGTGGTATCGCCTGCGCCATGAAGAGGCGATGACGCCGGATGCGGTGGTCCGCCTCGCGGAAGCGGCGTATGAAAAATATGGCTTCAACGACTTTAAGCTGAAGGGCGGCGTGCTGGCCGGTTTTGAAGAAGCCGAAGCGATCGGCGCCCTGGCGAAGCGCTTCCCGAATGCCCGCGTGACCCTCGATCCGAACGGCGCCTGGCTGCTTGAAGAAGCCATTCAGATTGGCAAGCAGCTGAAGGGAGTACTGGCCTATGCGGAGGATCCGTGCGGCGCTGAGCAGGGCTTCTCCGGCCGCGAAGTGATGGCGGAGTTCCGTCGCGCGACGGGCCTGCCGACCGCCACCAATATGATCGCCACCGACTGGCGGCAGATGGGCCATACGCTCTCCCTGCAGTCGGTGGATATACCGCTGGCGGACCCGCACTTCTGGACCATGCAGGGATCGGTTCGCGTGGCGCAGATGTGCCATGAGTTTGGCCTGACCTGGGGTTCGCACTCTAATAACCACTTCGACGTGTCGCTGGCGATGTTCACCCACGTTGCGGCTGCGGCGCCGGGCAAGATCACCGCTATCGATACCCACTGGATCTGGCAGGAGGGCAATCAGCGTCTGACCAAACAACCGTTTGAAATTAAAGGCGGAATGGTGCAGGTGCCGAGCACGCCGGGTCTGGGGGTTGAGCTGGATATGGACCGCGTAATGCAGGCAAATGAGCTATATAAGAAACATGGCCTTGGCGCCCGCGACGATGCGATGGCGATGCAGTACCTGATCCCGGGCTGGACCTTTGACAACAAGCGTCCATGCATGGTGCGCTAAAAGGCCGCCGGCCTCTGCGGGGGCCGGCATTGCGCGATAGCCACAAGGGTTAGCTCAGAGTAAGGACTGCAGATGAAAATAGTGATCGCACCGGATTCCTGGAAGGAGAGCCTGAGCGCGCTGGAAGTAGCCAGTGCGATAGAGCAAGGCTTTCGCGAGATTTATCCTGACGCGGAATATGTCAGGCTGCCGGTTGCCGACGGCGGGGAAGGGACGGTGGAAGCCATGGTGGCGGCGACCGGCGGGCATCAGGTTCCGCTGACGGTGACCGGGCCGCTGGGGGAGCCGGTAGAGGCATTTTATGGGCTGTCCGGCGATCGCCAGTGCGCCTTTATCGAAATGGCGGCGGCCAGCGGGCTGGAAAGCGTTCCCCCGGCGCAGCGTAACCCGCTGCTGACCACCTCCTGGGGCACCGGGGAGCTCATCCGCCATGCGCTGGACGCTGGTGTGCGGCAGATCATTATTGGCATTGGCGGCAGCGCGACCAATGACGGCGGCGCCGGCATGGCGCAGGCGCTGGGGGCGAAACTGCTGACCGCCGACGGTCAGCAGATCGCGCCAGGGGGCGGTGCGCTGGAGACGCTGGCGCGCATCGATCTTAGCGAGCTGGATCCACGGCTGGCAGATTGTCGGATTGAAGTGGCCTGCGACGTTACCAACCCGTTGACCGGCCCGCAGGGCGCCAGCGCGGTATTCGGCCCGCAAAAAGGGGCGACGGCGCAGATGATTGACCGGCTTGACGGCGGCCTGCGGCACTATGCCCGGATCATCGCCCGTGATTTAGATTGCGACGTGCTGAGCCTGGAAGGCGGCGGCGCGGCGGGCGGGATGGGCGCGGCGCTGTATGCGTTTTGCGGCGCTCAGCTGCGCCCGGGCATTGAGATTGTCACCGATGCGCTGCAGCTGGCGGAGCGGGTGGCGGATGCTGATTTAGTGATCACCGGCGAAGGGCGTATCGACAGTCAGACTATCCACGGTAAGGTGCCGGTGGGGGTGGCCCGGGTGGCGAAGCGATTTAACGTACCGGTGATCGGGATTGCCGGCAGCCTGACCGCCGATGTCGGCGTCGTGCATCAGCACGGGCTGGATGCGGTATTCAGCGTGTTGTACACCATCTGCACTCTGGATGAAGCACTGGCCAATGCCGCCGCCAATCTGCGGATGACGGCGCGAAACGTCGCCGCGGTTTTGCAGATGGGCGGTAAGCTGTAATTGAGGGATCCCGGCTGGCGCGGCTTCCCGGGAATGTCTCAGTGCGTAGCACCGCGATCCGGGAACCATCCCCGGTGGCGCTTACGCTTACCGGGGCTACCAACCGAATACCGGACCGTAGGGCGTAGCCCGGATGAGGCGCATAGCGCCGCTATCCGGGGTTTACACTCCCATCCGGCACGCTTCGCGCGCCACATTGTCCATCTCATCTAACAGCTCAAGCAGCTCCGGCTCCAGATCCTCGGCGACGGTGCCTGCGCGCAGCTGGCTCTCCAGGGTGTGGCACAGCTTTTTCAGCCGCGGCACGCCGCTGTAGCTGCAGCTGCCATGCAGTTTGTGGATCAGATCCACCAGCCCTTCCGGCTGCTCGCCAACCAGTTGCTCTTCCACTTTGTTACGTACCTCCGGCATAAAAGCGATCAGCATCTGCAGCATCTCCCTCGCCAGATCTGGCTTCATCGCCGCCTGGCGCAGCGCCAGCTGCCAGTCGAGCGTCTGGTTATGGTCGATGACCGGCTCTGTGGGCGGTATCGCCGCCGGGGCGATGCTGTGTACTCCGGGCTGATAGCGCAGCAGCAGGGCGTGCAGTTTCTCTTCTTCGATCGGCTTCGCCAGATAGTCGTTCATGCCGGCGCTCAGGAGCTTCTCGCGCTGGCCCTCCAGGGCGTGCGCGGTGACGGCGATAACCGGCGTTAGCTGGTGATGCGGCAGATGATGGATAAGCTCACAAGCGCGGATGCCGTCCATATCCGGCATCTGAATATCCATCAGGATCAGATCCATCTGCAGTTGCTTGGCCTTGTCCACCGCCTGCTGGCCGCTGTCGCAGAGGATCACCTGCTGCACAAGGTCATCCAGCAGGGCGCCAATGAGCTTCAGGTTTGCCGGGTTGTCGTCGACGGCCATCACGGTCATCGGCAGCTTATGGCTGTCGGCCTGCGTCAACGGCGCGGAGGCTGTCGCATGATTGGTGGCCACCAGCGCTGGCAGTAAACGGGTGGTGGTGAGCGGTTTCAACAGGCAGGCGGCGACGCCATCGCGTTTCAGGGCTTCGGCGCTAACCTGGGCATGACACGGCAGAGCCAGCAGTACGTTGTCTGACATCGCGCAGGCTTTGGCTAATTTTTCCCGGTGCGGTGACAAATCGCGCATTGAGACCGGGATACCGACCAGCAGAATGTCGTACTGGGCTTCCGCCAGCGAGGAGAAGGTGGGGCTGTAGATCACCTCCAGCGGCGTGGCGGCCAGCATCTCCAGCGTGCACTGCGCCGCCGTCGCGTTGGCTTCCACATAGGCCAGACGCTTGCCCGCCAGCCCGTCGGTATTCAGCATATCCGGGATGGCGTTCGGGTTGAGATCGAGGTTGATATGGAACCAGAAGGTGGAGCCGCGGTTCGGCTGACTGTGAAACGAGATATCGCCGCCCATCTCCTTGACCAGACGCTGGGTGATCACCAGCCCGAGCCCGGTGCCGCCGTGGCGGCGTGAAATACTGGCATCGGCCTGACGGAAGGCCTGGAACAGCCGGGACTGATCGCGCTCGGGGATGCCGATGCCGGTATCGTGGATCTGAATTTCGATCTGCACCCGCGAATTACTGATGGCCCGCTGCTCCACCAGCACGTCGATATTACCGTGCTCGGTAAATTTGATGGCGTTGCCCACGAGGTTGGTCACAATCTGCTGCAGACGCAGCGGGTCGCCGATGACGTTATCCGGCACGTTGTTCTTAATGTTCAGCGTCAGCTCCAGCCCCTTATCATGCGCGGAATGCGCCAGCAGGGTGACCACCTCATCAAGCGAGGTGCGCAGCAGGAACGGAATGCTCTCCAGGATCAGCTTCCCGGCTTCCAGCTTGGAAAAGTCGAGCACGTCGTTGATGATCGCCAGCAGATTATTGGCCGAGCGTTCGATGGTGGTCAGGTGGTCGCGCTGCGTGGCGTTGAGATCGGTTTTCAGCGTCAGGCGGGTAAAGCCGATCACCCCATTGAGCGGGGTGCGCAGTTCGTGGGACATATTGGCCAGGAATTCAGACTTAATGCGCGCCGCCTCCTGGGCGCGCTTTTTCGCCAGGTCCAGTTCGACGTTCTGAATCTCCATCTGCTCAAGGGTTTCCCGCAGATCGGAGGTGGCCTGGTCGACGTTGTGCTGCATCTCCTCATGGTACGCCGCCAGCGACATGGCCATCGAGTTGATGCCGTTTTTCAGCATATCCAGCTCGCCGAGCATAAAGCCCTCGACCCGACTGTCCAGCTGCCCACGGCGGATGCGGTCGACGGTATTGACCATATTGCGGATAGGGCCGGTGACGTCGCGCATCAGGCGCCAGCCGAAGATCAGCGCAATGCCGATGCAGAACAGCATCATCACGCTGGAGATGAAAATCTCTTTGTACTGCTGCAGGCGGACCGATTTCAGATCCAGCTCCAGCGCGACGTAGCCCAGCATATTGCCCGGCATTTTGGCATCGGATTCGGGGGATTCATCCGGCGAATAACTTTCCGAGACGATCGGCGTGCGCAGGATCATCATGTCGCCGTCGCGGATGACGCTGAGACGACGGGGAAACGCCTCGCCTTTTGGGATCTGCAGGTCGCTGGGGTTGAGCTGGTAATTGGAGGTGACAAACAGGCGGTTATGCGAATCGTACACCGAGATGGCCCGCACGATCTCCGAGTGGCGACGATGCAGAACGCTGATCAACTGGCCGATGGATTCGCGGTTTTGCAGATTCATGCCATATTCGCTGGAGACTGCCAGCGGCTCAATAATGCTGGTGCCGGCGTCCTCCAGCTGACGTTGCAGGTCGTTATAACGGTGAGCGACAAAGAAAACACTGAGCAACAGCCCTATCAGGACGGTTGGCGCCAGAATCAGAATCATCATGCGAGCACGCAGGCTGTAGTTGGTCATGCGGTTCCATTATGGGAGAATATAGACATCATCGTTCGGTGCGCGTCGGTGCGCTTCGCGGCGCTGCCGCTCTGAACGAGCTCGTTTTATTTGATTGAGACAACTCTCTACGATGGCGCAATTCTACTCTGCAAAACGGCGTGTGACGACGCGCCAGATCATAACCGTTACAGTCAACGACCTCGATCCCTTTGGCCAGGGCGTGGCCCGCCACCAGGGGAAAGCGCTGTTCGTCGGCGGCGTGCTGCCGCAGGAGCAGGCTGAGGTGGTGCTGGTGGAAGACAAAAAGCAGTACGCCCGCGCCCAGGTAAAACGCCGTCTGACCGACAGCCCGCAGCGCCAGGCGCCTCGCTGTCCCCATTTTGGCGTTTGCGGCGGTTGCCAACAGCAGCATGCCAGCATCACGCTTCAGCAGCAAAGTAAACGCGCCGCGCTGGCGCGCCTGATGAAGCGCGAGGTGGATGAGATCATCGCCGGCGAGCCGTGGGGGTATCGCCGTCGCGCGCGCTTAAGCTTGAATTATCAGCCAAAGACCCAACAATTGCAGATGGGTTTTCGTCAGGCCAGCGACAAAGCGATCGTCGATGTGGTGCAGTGCCCTGTTTTGGTGCCCCAACTTGAGGCGCTGCTGCCCGCCGTGCGCGAGTGCTTAAGCGCGCTGAGCGCATTACGCTGCCTTGGCCATGTCGAGCTGGTGCTGGCGGACAACGGCCCACTAATGGTGCTGCGCCATACCGCTGCGCTGCCGGCCGCTGACAGGGAAAAACTGGAACGTTTTTCGCAAACTCACGGTCTTTCCCTGTGCCTCGCGCCGCAAAGCAAGATACTGGAACATATTCACGGCGAAGCGCCATGGTATACCTCAGACGGACTACGCTTAGTGTTCAGTCCGCGGGATTTTATCCAGGTCAACGACGGCGTGAATCAGCAGATGGTGCGTACCGCGCTGGCGTGGCTGGATCTGCAGCCCGAAGACCGGGTGCTGGATCTGTTCTGCGGGATGGGCAATTTTACCCTGCCGCTGGCGACTCGCGCCGCCCACGTGGTCGGGGTGGAAGGGGTGCCGGCGCTGGTGGAGAAGGGGTGGGAAAATGCCGCCCTCAATGGTTTATCCAATGTCACCTTCTTCCATGAAAATCTGGAAGAGGATGTCACCCGCCAGGCCTGGGCGAAGCACGGCTTTGATAAAGTGCTGCTGGACCCGGCCCGTGCCGGCGCGCCGGGCGTGATGCCGCATATTATAAAACTGGCGCCGCGGCGGGTGGTGTATGTTTCCTGCAACCCGGCGACGCTGGCGCGAGACAGCGAAACCCTGTTGCAGGCTGGATATCAGATTCAACGCCTGGCGATGCTGGATATGTTCCCGCATACCGGTCATCTGGAATCAATGGTGTTGTTTGAGCGCAGGCTTACATAAGGTCATTCACAACGTCGCAGAAGAGCCGCCCCGGCCATCAATGCTGACGCGACCTGCAGGATGACATGTAGAAAGTTGAGGCTTGCCGACTTCGGCAGGCCGGTCCCTTAAGGAGAGGACAATGGTTGCGGTAAGAAGTGCACATCTTAATAAAGCTGGTGAATTTGACCCGAAGAAATGGATCGCGAGTCTGGGGATTTCCAGCCAGCAGTCGTGTGAGCGCTTAGCCGAAACCTGGGATTATTGTCGCGAAAAAACGCAAGGACACCCGCTGGCGGACCTGCTGCTGTGGCGGGGCGTCGAAATGGTGGAGATCCTCTCTACCCTAAGTATGGATATCGATACCCTGCGCGCGGCGCTGCTGTTCCCGCTGGCCGACAGCGAAGTCGTCAGCGAAGCGGTTATGCAGGAGAGCGTGGGTAAATCGGTCGTGACCCTGATTCACGGGGTACGGGACATGGCCGCCATCCGTCAGCTGAAAGCTACTCATACCGACTCAGTATCTTCCGAGCAGGTGGATAACATTCGCCGCATGCTGCTGGCGATGGTGGACGATTTCCGCTGCGTGGTTATCAAGCTTGCCGAACGTATCGCGCATCTGCGCGAGGTCAAGGACGCGCCGGAAGATGAGCGCGTGCTGGCGGCGAAAGAGTGCACCAATATCTATGCTCCCCTGGCGAACCGCTTAGGTATCGGCCAGCTGAAGTGGGAGCTGGAAGATTACTGCTTCCGCTACCTGCACCCGGCAGAGTACAAGCGTATTGCCAAACTGCTCCACGAACGCCGTATCGACCGCGAGCATTATATCGACGAGTTCGTCGGCCACCTGCGGGCAGAAATGAAAGCCGAAGGGGTCAAGGCCGAGGTCTATGGTCGGCCGAAGCATATCTACAGCATCTGGCGCAAAATGCAGAAAAAACACCTCGCCTTTGACGAGCTGTTTGACGTTCGCGCGGTGCGCATCGTGGCCGAGCGGTTGCAGGATTGTTATGCCGCGCTGGGGATCGTTCATACTCACTACCGTCATCTGCCGGATGAGTTCGATGATTACGTGGCCAACCCGAAACCCAACGGCTACCAGTCTATCCACACCGTGGTGCTGGGGCCGAGCGGCAAGACGGTGGAGATTCAAATCCGCACCCGGCAGATGCATGAAGACGCCGAGCTGGGCGTGGCCGCGCACTGGAAGTACAAAGAGGGCGCGGGAGCGGGTACCAGTGGCGGTCGCGGCTATGAGGACCGTATCGCCTGGCTGCGCAAGCTGATTGCCTGGCAGGAAGAGATGGCCGACTCCGGCGAAATGCTCGACGAAGTGCGCAGCCAGGTCTTTGACGACCGGGTGTATGTCTTTACGCCGAAAGGCGACGTGGTGGACCTGCCGGCGGGGTCGACGCCGCTCGATTTTGCCTACCATATCCACAGCGACGTCGGTCATCGCTGCATCGGCGCTAAAATCGGCGGCCGCATCGTGCCGTTTACCTATCAGCTGCAGATGGGCGATCAGATCGAAATTATTACCCAGAAGCAGCCGAACCCGAGCCGCGACTGGCTCAACCCTAACCTCGGCTACGTTACCACCAGCCGCGGACGCTCCAAAATTCACGCCTGGTTCCGTAAGCAGGATCGCGACAAAAACATTCTTGCCGGCCGGCAGATCCTTGACGATGAGCTGGAGCATCTGGGCATCAGCCTGAAGGATGCGGAAAAGCACCTGCTGCCGCGCTACAATTTCAACGAGCTCGATGAACTGCTGGCGGCCATCGGCGGCGGCGATATCCGTCTCAACCAGATGGTCAACTTCCTGCAGGCGCAGTTCAATAAACCGAGCGCCGCCGAGCAGGATGCGGCAGCGCTGAAGCAGCTGCAGCAGAAAACCTATGCTCCGCAGAACCGCACCAAGGATAATGGCCGGGTGGTGGTGGAAGGGGTTGGCAATCTGATGCACCATATTGCCCGCTGCTGCCAGCCGATCCCGGGCGATGAGATCGTCGGCTTTATCACTCAAGGGCGCGGGATTTCCGTGCATCGCGCCGACTGCGATCAGCTCGCTGAACTGCAGTCGCATGCCCCGGAGCGCATCGTCGATGCGGTATGGGGCGAAAGCTACTCGGCGGGATATTCGCTGGTGGTCAGGGTGGAGGCGAACGATCGCAGCGGGTTACTGCGCGATATCACCACCATCCTCGCCAATGAGAAGGTGAACGTGCTGGGCGTTGCCAGCCGCAGCGATACCCGTCAGCAGCTGGCCACCATCGATATGACCATCGAGATTTACAACCTGCAGGTGCTGGGCCGGGTGCTCGGTAAGCTGAACCAGGTGCCCGATGTGATCGACGCGCGTCGTCTGCACGGCGGTTAATTCGTCTCCAGGCCGGATAAGGCGAAGCCGCCATCCGGCAATTTCGCAACGTCGGATAAGGTCGAAACGCCTTATCCGGCCGACTTTTTTTTGAATTTCCAGGATTGTCACATGACTCAGATTGACCGCTTGCTCGGCATCATGCGCCGCCTGCGCGACCCGGAAAACGGCTGCCCGTGGGATAAAGAGCAGACCTTTGCCACCATCGCCCCCTATACCCTCGAAGAAACCTATGAAGTGCTGGACGCTATTTCGCGAGAGGATTTTGACGACCTGCGCGGTGAGCTGGGCGATCTGCTGTTCCAGGTGGTGTTCTATGCGCAGATGGCGCAGGAAGAGGGACGTTTTAACTTTGACGATATCTGCGCCGCCATCAGCGACAAGCTGGAGCGCCGCCATCCCCATATTTTCGCTGATGCCACCGCGGGAAACAGCAGCGAAGTCCTGGCCCGCTGGGAGCAGATCAAAAGCGCGGAGCGGGCGGAAAAAGCCCAGCACTCGGCGCTGGACGACATTCCGCATAGCCTGCCGGCGCTGATGCGCGCGCATAAAATCCAGCGTCGCTGCTCGGCGGTCGGTTTTGACTGGACCTCGCTGGGCCCGGTGCTCGACAAAGTGCATGAAGAAATTGATGAAGTGATGCATGAAGCGCAGCAGGCGGTGGTGGATGAAGCGAAACTGGAAGAGGAAGTGGGCGATCTGCTGTTCGCCACGGTGAATTTATCCCGCCATTTAGGGGTCAAAGCCGAGGTGGCGCTGCAAAAAGCGAACCGCAAATTCGAGCGGCGCTTTCGCGAAGTCGAGCGCATTGTCGCCGCCCGCGGCCTGGAAATGACCGGCGTCGACCTCGATACCATGGAAGAAGTATGGCAACAGGTAAAACGCCAGGAAACTGATCTCTAACGAGTTTTCGTGATCAAGCGCGATTTGTGTGATTTTATAAATAACAAGCGCTTGATTTACGTCAAAAACATTTCGCCAAAAGCGTCTATTTTCTCTTTCCGTTATGTCGTTGAAACACCATGTAGCCTGCCTCTTCGAGTTGTTCGGGTCGCAACACAGGTGCAACTTGAAGAACGAAGGGGAGGGGAAGAATGAAAGTTTGTGGCGTCACGCATGTTCGGGTATACTACTTTCCCGTCCTGGTTATTCCATCGTTTTACCCTAACTTCTCAGGTTCAGCATGACAACGAACTATATTTTTGTGACCGGCGGGGTCGTATCCTCTCTGGGTAAAGGCATTGCCGCAGCCTCCCTGGCAGCCATTCTTGAAGCCCGTGGTCTCAACGTGACCATCATGAAACTGGATCCGTATATCAACGTCGATCCGGGCACCATGAGCCCAATCCAGCATGGGGAAGTGTTCGTTACTGAAGACGGCGCAGAAACCGATCTGGACCTGGGCCACTACGAGCGTTTCATCCGCACCAAGATGACTCGTCGTAACAACTTCACCACCGGTCGAATCTACTCCGACGTGCTGCGTAAAGAGCGCCGTGGCGACTATCTGGGCGCAACCGTACAGGTTATTCCGCACATCACCAACGCCATTAAAGAGCGCGTACTGGCTGGCGGCGAAGGCCATGACGTGGTGCTGGTGGAAATCGGCGGTACCGTAGGCGATATCGAATCCCTGCCGTTCCTCGAAGCTATTCGTCAGATGGCGGTAGAGATCGGCCGCGAGCATACCCTGTTTATGCACCTGACTTTAGTGCCGTACATGGCCGCCGCCGGTGAAGTCAAAACCAAACCGACTCAGCACTCCGTGAAAGAGCTGCTCTCCATCGGTATTCAGCCTGACATCCTGATTTGCCGCTCCGATCGCGCGGTTCCGGCCAACGAACGGGCGAAAATTGCTTTGTTCTGTAACGTTCCGGAAAAGGCTGTTATTTCTCTGAAAGACGTCGATTCCATTTATAAAATTCCAGGCCTGTTGAAATCTCAGGGGCTGGACGATTATATTTGTAAACGATTCAGCTTAACTTGTCCGGAAGCAAACCTGGCCGAATGGGAACAGGTAATCTATGAAGAAGCCAATCCGGCAGGCGAAGTCACCATCGGCATGGTCGGTAAGTACATTGAACTGCCGGACGCCTACAAGTCGGTGATTGAAGCGCTGAAACACGGTGGTCTGAAAAACCGCGTTACCGTCAACATCAAGCTGATCGATTCGCAGGATGTGGAAACGCGCGGCGTCGAAATCCTCAAGGATTTAGATGCTATCCTTATCCCGGGCGGCTTCGGCTACCGCGGTGTGGAAGGTAAGATCGCCACCGCGCGCTATGCGCGTGAGAACAATATTCCTTATCTGGGCATTTGCCTGGGTATGCAGGTTGCGCTGATTGAATTCGCGCGCAATGTAGCGGGTATGGAAAACGCCAACTCGACGGAATTTGTGCCAGACTGTAAATACCCGGTTGTGGCCCTGATTACCGAATGGCGTGACGAAGATGGCAACGTTGAAGTCCGCTCCGAGAAGAGCGATCTGGGCGGCACCATGCGCCTGGGCGCGCAGCAGTGCCAGCTGGATGAGGATTCTCTGGTACGCCAGCTGTACGGCGAGCCGACCATCACCGAGCGCCATCGTCACCGCTACGAAGTCAACAACATGTTGTTGAAACCGATTGAAGCTGCCGGTCTGCGCGTTGCGGGCCGTTCCGGGGATGATCAGTTGGTCGAGATCATCGAAGTGCCGAACCATCCGTGGTTTGTGGCCTGCCAGTTCCACCCGGAGTTTACTTCGACGCCGCGTGATGGACACCCGCTGTTTGCCGGCTTTGTGAAAGCCGCCAGCGAGTACCAGAAACGCCAGGCGAAGTAAAAAGAGTTAGAACGGCAATGCACCCATCCGGGTGCATTGTTTGTCTGGAGTTTTAGTTTAACTTGTACTGAGGAAAACCTAATGTCCAAAATCGTTAAAGTCATCGGTCGTGAAATCATCGACTCCCGTGGTAACCCGACTGTTGAAGCCGAAGTACACCTGGAAGGTGGTTTCGTCGGTATGGCAGCTGCTCCGTCAGGTGCTTCTACTGGTTCCCGCGAAGCGCTGGAACTGCGCGATGGCGACAAATCCCGTTTCCTGGGTAAAGGCGTAACCAAAGCTGTTGCTGCGGTAAACGGCCCGATCGCTCAGGCAATCCTGGGCAAAGATGCCAAAGATCAGGCTGGCATCGACAAGATCATGATCGACCTGGACGGTACTGAAAACAAATCTAACTTCGGTGCGAACGCAATCCTGGCCGTTTCTCTGGCGAACGCCAAAGCAGCTGCTGCCTCCAAAGGCCTGCCGCTGTACGCGCACATCGCTGAACTGAACGGCACTCCGGGCAAATACTCCATGCCGGTTCCGATGATGAACATCATCAACGGCGGTGAGCACGCTGACAACAACGTCGACATCCAGGAATTCATGATTCAGCCGGTTGGCGCGCCGACCCTGAAAGAAGCAGTACGCATGGGTTCTGAAGTGTTCCATCACCTGGCGAAAGTGCTGAAGTCCAAAGGCATGAACACTGCCGTTGGTGACGAAGGCGGCTACGCGCCGAACCTGGGTTCCAACGCCGAAGCGCTGGCTGTTATCGCTGAAGCGGTTAAAGCAGCAGGCTACGAGCTGGGCAAAGACATCACCCTGGCGATGGACTGCGCAGCGTCTGAATTCTACAAAGACGGTAAATACGTTCTGGCCGGCGAAGGCAACAAAGCGTTCACCTCTGAAGAGTTCACTCACTTCCTGGAAGAGCTGACCAAACAGTACCCGATCGTCTCCATCGAAGATGGCCTGGACGAATCTGACTGGGAAGGTTTCGCTTACCAGACCAAAGTACTGGGCGACAAAATCCAGCTGGTTGGTGACGACCTGTTCGTAACCAACACCAAGATCCTGAAAGAAGGCATCGAAAAAGGCATCGCTAACTCCATCCTGATCAAATTCAACCAGATCGGTTCTCTGACCGAAACTCTGGCTGCTATCAAGATGGCGAAAGACGCTGGCTACACCGCTGTCATCTCTCACCGTTCTGGCGAAACTGAAGACGCGACCATCGCCGACCTGGCTGTGGGTACCGCTGCAGGCCAGATCAAAACCGGTTCTATGAGCCGTTCTGACCGCGTTGCTAAATACAACCAGCTGATTCGTATCGAAGAAGCGCTGGGTGAGCAAGCGCCGTTCAATGGTCGTAAAGAGATCAAAGGCCAGGCTTAATCCTGTCCTGATGAAATAACCATGCCAGCCTTCGGGCTGGCATTTTTTTTATACCTGCGGCCATTATTTAAAGTCGACGGCCATTTGCTGAGGGATCGACAGCCCGCGGGTGGTTTCCACGCAGCGGTCGATGTAATCGGTAAAGCGCGGCGGTTTTGGCATCCCCATGCTCAGCAGCTTGTCGTTGCTAAAGCGCACGTTCAGCGTGGCGAACGCGCCATATAAGCGCATCGCTTTCAGCATCAGTCGCTCATTGCACGGCCCAAAAATTCCTTTCAGTTCGCGACGCATTTTGACCAGCGTTTCATAACTCACCTGGGCGTACTTATCTCCCACCGGCGCCTGCTCCAGCGCCAGGGCCATCGCCCGGTCGATGTCGGCAAACTTCACGCTGTTCTCCTCACCGGCAGAGATATGCACTACCTCGCCGTGGGCCAGCGGCTGGTTAAGCAGCATCAGCAGGGCGTCGGCGCAGTAGTCCACCGGGATAACATCGATTCGGTCCTCCATCGCGCACATAAATTTCTGCAGCATCAGTCCCATGCTGAATACCCAGAAAATACTGCTGGAAGGCCGGCAGCCGTGATGAGTATGGCCCACCACAATAGAAGGGCGGGCAATGACCAGCGGTAGCGTAGGGCAGTGCTGCTGCATCAGTTGCTCGATGGCCGATTTCGAGTGGGTATATTCCACCAGATGCTCGGCGCGCTGCCGAAACTCCGCGCTCTCGGCGACCAGCGAATCCGGCTCCGGTGAGCAGGACATTGCGGTGCCGACGTGGAGAAAACGCTGCAGACCCGCCACCTGCGCCATCCGTTGCGCCAGACGCAGCGTACCCGTAACGTTAACCTTCCAGATGAGCGGGTTGCTGCCAAACGAGGCGACAGCGGCGCAGTTGAGAACATGGGTGACTTGCTCAAGCCGCGGATCGTTAAGAAAATGCTCCGGAGAGGCGAGATCGCCCAGCAGGATCTGCTGCGGTCGCAGCATCGCCAGTTTCTCCTCGGCGATGTTGAACTTACGCATGTTTTCCTTGACCCGTTCCAGGCCTGCTTCGGGGCTGTTGGCACGCACCAGTAGCAGCAGATCTAATTGGCTATCCTGATGGAGTATTTTCTCTAACGCCGCGCCGCCCAGAAAACCGGTGACGCCGGTAATGAATAATGTGGTCATAAACGCTATCTCATTATGGTTGGTCTGCGGGATTCTAGGAGGGCCAAAGTAAACGACGATTAAATAAAAAATGGCGGGCAGCAGGACTTTATTAAGAGGGGCTTAAGCTTATTTTCGGCGGCGGATTGGATTCGACTCTCAGACCAGGTAAATAATTCACTCTTTCATGTATCAATTTGTACATGCATGTATTTAAACATGTTTTTATTTTTCCGCTGACGTTTTTTATGTTCTGGTATATAACACGAAAAACATCTTCTGTTACATCTTTCTTCGCTGCAGTACGCTCCGCTGTTTATTTAAATCCTTACCACACTAATGAAATAAACGAAAACAGATGCATACTTTTAATTAACAATGAATAACGTCCGGGGTGAGAAAGCGACCCCGTGAGGGAAAAACGATCGCAGCGCAGGACAAGACCTGGACAGTGAAATCTGCGATAATAAGCGTTTATCACCCTAAACAGAGATGACTATGCAGTACCCGATTAACGAGATGTTCCAGACCCTGCAAGGCGAGGGTTACTTCACCGGCGTGCCTGCCATTTTTATTCGTCTGCAGGGATGCCCGGTAGGATGCGCGTGGTGTGACACCAAGCATACCTGGGACAAACTGGCCGATCGGGAAGTGTCGTTGTTCAGCATCCTGGCGAAAACCAAAGAGAGCGATAAGTGGGGGCCGGCAAGCAGTGAAGATCTGCTGGCGATTATCGGTCGTCAGGGGTGGACTGCCCGCCACGTGGTCATTACCGGTGGTGAGCCCTGCATTCACGACTTAACGCCGTTAACCTCGCTTCTGGAACAAAACGGCTTTAGCTGTCAGATTGAAACCAGCGGCACCCATGAAGTGCTTTGCAGCCACAACACCTGGGTGACGGTTTCCCCGAAGGTCAACATGCGCGGCGGGTATGACGTGCTGTCTCAGGCCCTGCAGCGGGCGGATGAGATCAAGCATCCGGTAGGGCGCGTCCGCGACATCGAAGCGCTGGACGAACTGCTGGAAACGCTGAGCGATGACAAACCGCGGATCATCGCCCTGCAGCCGATCAGTCAGAAAGAAGACGCGACGCGCCTGTGTATCGACACCTGCATCGCCCGCAACTGGCGCCTGTCCATGCAGACGCACAAATATCTGAATATCGCCTGATAAAAAAGCCCGGTAGCATACTGACCGGGCTTTTTTTTCGCTTACTCGCCGCGATAGACGCAGCCGGCGGTGCAGGTCTCTTTCACCATCACCGCGCTCAGCAGCGGGACTCGCGGTTTCATCTCATCCCAGATCCATTTGGCCAGCACTTCGCTGGTAGGGTTTTCCAGACCGGGGATATCGTTCAGATAATAGTGGTCCAGGCGATCGTAGGTCGGCTTGAAGGCGGCCTTCAGCTCGGCGAAATCCATGATCCACCCGGTATGGGGATCGACTTCACCGGTTATCTCCAGACGCACCATAAAGGAGTGGCCATGCAGGCGACCGCATTTGTGTCCTTCCGGGACGTGCGGCAGGTGGTGGGCGGCTTCGAAGGTGAAATCTTTAAACAGCGTGGTGGACATCATTGACTCTCAACAGGACGAAAAAAACCGCCGTAGGGTACCGGAAAGTACATTTTTTCGCATTAACTAAAACGGCCTTGAACAGAAAATCGACACATTTATCTGGGTTAAGTCCATAAAGTTTCGATATTTCAGATGGTTATTTAATCGATTTTGTTGTTAATAACTACAACTAAAACCGGTTAGTCCATTTGGTTATTTATTATTTCCATCCCTTCTTTAATTGTTACTATGCCCGCCGTTAACCTTCTATTCTCTTCTGTTTTTGTCGCGCTGACAGGGTGCGAATAACAGCTTTGCTTACTGGAACAAACGACGCATGACGACACAGGCCCCACCTTCCAACTTGCTGCCGCTCAACCCGGAGCAACTGGCGCGCCTTCAGGCGGCCACCACTGACTTCACGCCCACTCAGCTCGCCTGGGTGTCTGGCTATTTCTGGGGCGTGCTGAATCAGCACTCTGGCGCAGCGGCAGCCGCTCCCGCCCCGGCCGCCGAGGTCCCGACGATCACGCTGATTTCCGCCTCGCAAACCGGCAACGCTCGCCGCGTCGCCGAAGCGCTGCGTGACGATCTGCTGGCGGCGAAGCTGAACGTGAAGCTGGTGAATGCAGGTGATTATAAATTCAAACAAATTGCTGCTGAAAAACTGCTGGTGGTCGTGACCTCCACCCAGGGGGAAGGTGAGCCGCCGGAAGAAGCGGTCGCATTGCATAAGTTTCTGTTCTCTAAAAAAGCGCCGAAGCTGGACGGAACCGCATTCGCCGTCTTTGGCCTCGGCGATACCTCTTATGAATTCTTCTGCCAGTCCGGCAAAGATTTCGACAGCAAGCTGGCCGAACTTGGCGCGGAACGCCTGCTCGATCGCGTCGACGCTGACGTTGAATATCAGGCTGCGGCCGCTGAATGGCGCGCGCGCGTCGTTGAGGTGCTGAAGGCTCGTGCGCCGGTCGCCGCGCCCGCTCAGCTGGCCGCCAGCGGCGCAGTGAACGACATTCATACCAGCCCATACACCAAAGAGGCTCCGCTAACGGCGACCCTGTCGGTCAACCAGAAAATCACCGGCCGCGATTCAGAAAAAGATGTACGCCATATCGAAATTGACCTCGGTGATTCCGGTCTGCGCTATCAGCCGGGTGACGCGCTGGGCGTCTGGTATCAAAACGATCCTCAGCTGGTGAAAGAGCTGGTGGAGCTGCTGTGGCTGAAAGGCGACGAGCCGGTAACCGTCGAGGGCAAAACCATGCCGCTGGCGGAAGCCCTGCAGTGGCATTTTGAGCTGACGGTCAACACCGCCGCTATCGTTGAGAACTACGCCACCCTGACCCGCAGCGAATCGCTGCTGCCGCTGGTGGGCGATAAAGCTCAGCTGCAGCAGTATGCCGCCGCGACGCCGATCGTCGATATGGTCCGTTTCTCACCCGCGCAGCTGGACGCTGAGGCGTTAATCGGTCTGCTGCGCCCGCTGACGCCGCGTCTGTACTCCATTGCCTCCTCGCAGGCGGAAGTGGAGAGCGAAGTGCATGTCACCGTGGGCGTGGTGCGCTATGACATTGAAGGCCGCGCCCGGGCTGGCGGCGCCTCCAGCTTCCTCGCCGACCGCGTGGAAGAGGATGGCGAAGTCCGCGTCTTCATCGAGCACAATGACAACTTCCGTCTGCCGGCTAACCCGGAGACGCCGGTGATCATGATTGGCCCGGGCACCGGTATTGCGCCGTTCCGCGCCTTCATGCAGCAGCGCGCAGCGGACGGGGCGCCAGGTAAGAACTGGCTGTTCTTCGGCAACCCGCACTTCACTGAAGATTTCCTCTATCAGGTGGAGTGGCAGAGCTATGTAAAAGAGGGGCTGCTGACCCGTATCGATCTGGCCTGGTCCCGCGATCAACAACAAAAAATCTATGTGCAGGACAAACTGCGTGAGCAGGGGGCCGAGCTGTGGCGCTGGATCAATGATGGCGCCCACATTTATGTCTGCGGCGACGCCAATCGTATGGCGAAAGACGTGGAACAGACTTTACTGGAAGTGATTGCCGAATACGGCGCGATGGACGCCGAAGCGGCGGACGAATTTTTAAGTGAGCTGCGCGTTGAGCGCCGTTATCAGCGAGATGTCTACTAATGAGCGAAAAACATCCGGGGCCTTTAGTGGTCGAAGGTAAACTGACCGATGCCGAGCGTATGAAGCTCGAGAGCAACTACCTGCGCGGCACCATTGCGGAAGATTTAAACGACGGTCTGACCGGCGGTTTTAAAGGCGATAACTTCCTGCTGATCCGTTTCCACGGTATGTACCAGCAGGACGATCGCGATATCCGCGCGGAACGCGCCGCTCAGAAGCTGGAGCCGCGCCATGCAATGCTCCTGCGCTGCCGTCTGCCGGGCGGGGTGATCACCACCACCCAGTGGAAGGCGATCGATAAGTTTGCCGCCGAGAACACCATTTACGGCAGTATTCGCCTGACCAACCGGCAGACTTTCCAGTTCCACGGCATTTTGAAAAAGAACGTCAAGCCGGTGCATCAGATGCTGCACTCGGT
Source organism: Klebsiella sp. JB_Kp031 (assembly GCF_040064295.1). Taxonomy (NCBI): domain Bacteria; kingdom Pseudomonadati; phylum Pseudomonadota; class Gammaproteobacteria; order Enterobacterales; family Enterobacteriaceae; genus Klebsiella; species Klebsiella sp. JB_Kp031. The sequence goes on along the minus strand of NZ_JBEAJW010000026.1, from coordinate 107,760 downwards.
GGGGCTGGACGCGCTGGCCACCGCCAACGATATGAACCGTAACGTGCTGTGCACCTCCAACCCGTACGAGTCGCAGCTGCACGCCGAGGCCTACGAGTGGGCGAAAAAGATCTCCGAGCATCTGCTGCCGCGCACCCGCGCCTATGCCGAAATCTGGCTGGATCAGAAAAAGGTCGCCACCACTGACGAAGAGCCGATCCTCGGTCAGACCTATCTGCCGCGTAAGTTTAAAACCACGGTGGTGATCCCGCCGCAGAACGATATCGATCTGCACGCCAACGACATGAACTTCGTAGCGATCGCCGAAAACGGCAAGCTGGTGGGCTTTAACCTGTTGGTGGGCGGCGGTCTGTCTATCGAACACGGTAACAAAAAAACCTACGCCCGCACGGCGAGCGAATTCGGTTATCTGCCGCTGGAGCATACTCTGGCGGTGGCGGAAGCGGTCGTGACCACCCAGCGCGACTGGGGTAACCGTACCGACCGTAAGAATGCGAAAACCAAGTACACCCTTGAGCGCGTTGGCGTCGAAACCTTCAAGGCGGAAGTGGAGCGCCGGGCAGGTATTAAGTTTGAGCCGATCCGCCCGTACGAATTCACCGGCCGCGGCGACCGCATCGGCTGGGTGAAGGGGATTGATGATAAATGGCACCTGACGCTGTTTATTGAAAACGGCCGCATTCTGGATTATCCGGGGCGCCCGCTGAAAACCGGTCTGCTGGAGATTGCTAAGATCCATCAAGGTGAATTCCGCATCACCGCCAACCAGAACCTGATCGTCGCCAGCGTACCGGAAGATCAGAAGGCGCGGATCGAGAAGCTGGCGCGGGATCATGGCCTGATGAATGCCGTCACCCCGCAGCGCGAAAACTCGATGGCCTGCGTCTCCTTCCCGACCTGCCCGCTGGCGATGGCGGAAGCCGAGCGTTTCCTGCCGTCGTTTATCGACAAGGTGGAAGGGGTGATGAGCAAGCACGGCGTGAGCGATGAGCATATCGTCACCCGCGTCACCGGCTGCCCGAACGGCTGCGGTCGCGCGATGCTGGCGGAAGTGGGGCTGGTGGGGAAAGCGCCAGGTCGCTATAACCTGCACATCGGCGGTAACCGCAGCGGCACCCGCATCCCGCGGATGTACCGGGAGAACATTACCGAGTCGGAAATTCTCGACTCGCTAGACCAACTGGTAGGGCGCTGGGCGAAAGAGCGCGAAGCGGGTGAAGGCTTCGGCGACTTTACGGTGCGTGCGGGCATCATTCGCCCGGTGCTCGATCCAGCCCGCGATTTCTGGGAGTAACATCCTGGTGCCCGGTGGCGCGTAGCGATCCGGGCCTGTAAAACCCGTAGGCCGGGCAAACGCAGTGCCGCCCGGCAAAACAGGCAAACGAGGTTCTTATGTCCGTACTCGATCTAAACGCGCTTAATGCATTGCCGAAAGTGGAACGCATTCTGGCACTCGCGGAAACCAACGCCCAGCTGGAAAAGCTCGACGCCGAAGGGCGTGTGGCCTGGGCGCTGGAAAACCTGCCGGGAGACTATGTGCTGTCGTCAAGCTTTGGCATTCAGGCGGCGGTGAGTTTGCACCTGGTGAACCAGATCCGCCCGGACATTCCGGTGATCCTTACCGATACCGGTTACCTGTTCCCGGAAACCTACCAGTTTATTGATGAGCTGACGGACAAACTCAAGCTGAACCTGAAGGTCTACCGCGCGGCTGAAAGCGCGGCCTGGCAGGAGGCGCGCTACGGCAAGCTGTGGGAGCAGGGCGTTGAGGGCATTGAGAAATACAATGAGATCAACAAGGTTGAACCGATGAACCGGGCGCTGAAAGAGCTCAACGCGCAGACGTGGTTTGCCGGTCTGCGCCGCGAGCAGTCGGGCAGTCGGGCTACGCTTCCGGTGCTGGCGGTCCAGCGCGGGGTGTTCAAGGTGTTGCCGATTATCGACTGGGATAACCGGACGGTGTATCAGTACCTGCAAAAGCACGGGCTGAAATACCATCCGCTGTGGGATCAGGGCTATCTGTCGGTAGGCGATACCCACACCACCCGCAAATGGGAGCCGGGCATGGCAGAAGAAGAGACCCGGTTCTTCGGGCTTAAACGCGAGTGCGGATTGCACGAGGGTTAATAGCGCCTCCTGAGGGAAAGGTGTGCAAGAGAACACGCGGGTGATGCCGCGTGTTCATTTGCAGCCGTCAGCTTTTCTTCTCCACCTTCGCCAGCTCTTTCACCAGCGGCAGCATCACTTTCACGACATCGCGCCCGCGATGCTCGATCCGTCCCGGCAGCGCGTGGTCGATATACTGCTGATTATCCAGCTGCACGTCATGCCAGCTGATGCCCTGCGGGAAGCTGCGCGATTTGCTCCGCTGCTGATAGCCATCTTTCTTGCCTAATGACCAGTTGGTCGCTTCCACCGACAGCACCGGGATCCCCGCGTTGTCGAAGACGCTGGCGTCATTACAGCAGCTGGTGCCTTTCGGGTAAGCCGGATTGAGTCCCGGATTGGTGTAGGCGGCAATGCCTTTGCTGCGGGCGATAGCCAACGCGCGATCGCGGGTCAGCTTGCGTACCGAGGCCGGCGTGCGGCGGCCGCTGTTGAAGTAAAGCTTATCGCCTACCACCAGGTTATCGAGATTGATCACCAGCAGGGTATTTTTCTTTTCCGCCTCGCTCATCCGCTGCAGCAGGTTTTGCGCGCCGAGACGACCTTCCTCTTCGCCGCTGGTGGCGATAAAGCGAATGCCATAGCGGGTGGGGACGTTCTTTAAATGCTCCGCCAGCTCCAGCATCACCCCGAGCCCCATTGCGTTGTCGTCAATTCCCTGCAGCGTCAGGCCGCCGAGGTTGTTTTCGACGTCTTTATCGCTCTGCGGCGCGTAGGTATCAAGGTGGGCCATGATGATGATTTGCTGGCGAGACTGGCCTTCATGGGCGGCGATCACCGTACTGCCGGTGGCGTTATGCCAGTTTTTACGCTGGTTGCTGTCGGTATAGATGTAGCGGGTATTGAAGCTCCGCACGTCGCTCTGATAGCCCATCCGGGCGAACTGCTGGCGCAGATAGTCAGCTGAGAGCATTTCCGGGGGCGTTCCGGTCATACGTCCCGGGAAGACGGTGGCGATATGGCGAGCCTGACTACTGGCGGTGTCGCCCAGCGCGCAGAAGGCGGGGGCGGCGGCGAAAACAAAACCGGTGCCGAGCGCCAGCGGAAGCAGACGGCGGCACAACGCGGAAAACATAAGGGGTCCTTACACGAACGAGACAATTTGACGCGTACAGTATGAAACTGTGACCGCGGTTAAACAATTTCAATTGCTCTTAAATAGCGGAAAAATAGCGTGTTAAGCACTTTTTGATATTTGGATTTCCATCGCGTTATTCCTTTGTGTCACAACTCATTCCATTTCGTAATTTCATTTGCTCTAAGGCGCACCCTATAGTCGCAGTATCGCTGATTGTAAGAGAGTTGTTACCCCGTGGATTACTTGCCCCTTTTTGCCGAACTGAAACAAAGGCCCGTACTGGTGATCGGCGGCGGTGAGATTGCCGAGCGCAAGATCAAGTTCCTGCTGCGAGCCCAGGCGCAGGTGCAGGTGGTCGCCGGGACGTTGTCTCCGGCGCTGGCCGATCTGGCGGCGCGCCAGGCGCTTAGCTGGCGGGCGACGGAATTTAGCGACGCTCTGGTGGACGATGTCTTTCTGGTGATTGCCGCCACGGAGGACGAGGCGCTTAACCAGCGGGTGTTTGCGGCGGCTAACGCGCGCTACCGACTGGTCAACGTAGTGGATAACCAGGCGCTGTGCTCGTTTGTTTTCCCTTCTATCGTCGACCGTTCGCCGCTGCTGGTGGCGATCTCCTCCAGCGGGAAAGCGCCGGTGCTGTCGCGCATTCTGCGCGAAAAAATCGAAGCGCTGTTGCCGACGAACCTCGGGCGTCTGGCGGAATCGGCGAGCTACTGGCGCAACCATCTGAAAACCCGTCTGACGACCACCGAAGCGCGTCGCCGCTTTTGGGAGCGGGTCTTTACCGGTCGCTTCGCCAGCCTGATGGTGGCGGGCAACGCTGCGGAGGCGGAAAAGGCGCTGCAGGATGAGCTGGATAAGCCCGAACGCGAAACGGGTGAAATTATTCTGGTAGGGGCTGGACCGGGCGATGCCGGGCTGCTGACCCTGCGTGGCTTGCAGGCGATCCAGCAGGCGGACGTGGTTTTCCACGATCATCTGGTGACCCAGCCGGTTCTCGAGCTGGTGCGCCGCGATGCCGAGCTGGTTTGCGTCGGCAAACGCGCCGGCGAGCACTCGGTGCCGCAGCATGAAACCAATCAGCTGCTGGTGGAGGCGGCGAAGGCGGGGAAAACCGTCGTGCGCCTGAAGGGCGGCGATCCGTTTATTTTTGGCCGCGGCGCAGAAGAGCTGCAGGCTGCCGCCGAGGCGGGGATCCCGTTCCAGGTGGTGCCTGGCGTCACCGCAGCCGCCGGCGCGACGGCCTACGCCGGTATTCCGCTGACCCATCGCGATTATGCGCAAAGCGCCGTCTTTGTCACCGGCCACTATAAGCCGGACAGCGCCCCCTTCGACTGGTCGCTGCTGGCGAAGAGCCAACAAACGCTGGCGATTTACATGGGCACCATGAAGGCGGCGGAAATCAGCGCCCAGCTGATCGCCCACGGTCGCGACAGCGACACGCCGGTGGCGGTGATTTCCCGTGGCACCCGTGACGATCAGCAGACGATAACCGGCACATTGCAACAACTCGAACACCTGGCGAAAGACGCCCCGATGCCCGCCCTGCTGGTGGTCGGCGAAGTGGTGCAGCTGCATCAGCAGCTCGCCTGGTTTCAACATACATCATCCGCCGAGGGGTTTAATTCTTCGGTGGTCAATCTGGCTTAAGGAACGGTTATGGACCAAAAACGACTCACTCACCTGCGGCAACTGGAGGCGGAAAGCATCCATATTATTCGTGAGGTGGCCGCCGAATTTTCTAACCCGGTGATGATGTACTCCATCGGGAAAGATTCCAGCGTAATGCTGCATCTGGCGCGCAAAGCGTTTTATCCGGGAACCCTGCCGTTCCCGCTGCTGCACGTCGATACCGGCTGGAAATTCCGTGAGATGTATGAGTTCCGCGACCGTACCGCCAAAGCCTATGGCTGCGAGCTGCTGGTGCATAAAAACCCGGAAGGGGTGGCGATGGGCATTAACCCGTTCGTCCACGGCAGCGCCAAGCATACCGATATCATGAAAACCGAAGGGCTGAAGCAGGCGCTGAACAAATACGGCTTTGACGCCGCATTCGGCGGCGCGCGCCGTGATGAGGAGAAATCCCGCGCCAAAGAGCGCATCTACTCCTTCCGCGACCGCTTCCACCGCTGGGACCCGAAAAACCAGCGTCCGGAGCTGTGGCACAACTACAACGGCCAGATTAACAAAGGCGAAAGCATCCGCGTCTTCCCGCTCTCCAACTGGACCGAGCTGGATATCTGGCAGTACATCTATCTGGAAAACATCGAAATCGTGCCGCTGTATCTGGCCGCTGAGCGCCCGGTGCTGGAGCGCGACGGCATGCTGATGATGATCGATGACGACCGTATCGATCTGCAGCCGGGCGAAGTGATTGAAAAGCGGATGGTGCGTTTCCGTACCCTCGGCTGCTGGCCGCTGACCGGCGCAGTGGAGTCTGAAGCGCAAACGCTGCCGGAAATTATTGAAGAGATGCTGGTATCCACCACCAGCGAACGTCAGGGGCGCGTCATTGACCGCGACCAGGCCGGCTCGATGGAGCTGAAGAAACGTCAGGGGTATTTCTAAGGAGCCGCCATGAACACGACCATTGCCCAACAAATTGCTAATGAAGGCGGCGTAGAAGCTTATCTGCACGCGCAACAGCACAAGAGCCTGCTGCGTTTTCTGACCTGCGGCAGCGTCGATGACGGTAAAAGCACCCTGATTGGCCGTCTGCTGCACGATACCCGCCAGATCTATGAAGATCAGCTCTCTTCGCTGCATAACGACAGCAAGCGCCACGGCACCCAGGGCGAAAAACTGGACCTGGCGCTGCTGGTGGATGGCCTGCAGGCCGAGCGCGAGCAGGGCATCACCATCGACGTGGCCTATCGCTATTTCTCCACCGAGAAGCGCAAATTTATCATCGCTGACACCCCGGGGCACGAGCAGTACACCCGCAATATGGCCACCGGCGCGTCCACCTGCGATCTGGCGATCCTGCTGATCGACGCGCGCAAAGGCGTGCTGGATCAGACCCGCCGTCACAGCTTTATCTCCACCCTGCTGGGCATTAAACACCTGGTGGTGGCGGTCAACAAAATGGATCTCGTCGAGTTTAGCGAAGCGCGCTTCAACGAGATCCGTGAAGCTTACCTGACCTTTGCCGAGCAGCTGCCGGGCAACCTCGATATCCGCTTTGTACCGCTGTCGGCGCTGGAGGGCGATAACGTCGCCAGTCAGAGCGCGAACATGCCGTGGTACAGCGGCCCGACCCTGCTGGAAGTCCTCGAAACCGTGGAGATCCAACGGGTAGTAGAGAGCCAGCCGCTGCGCTTCCCGGTGCAGTATGTTAACCGTCCGAACCTCGATTTCCGCGGCTTCTCCGGTACGGTCGCCTCCGGCACCGTGCAGGTCGGCCAGCGCCTGAAGGTGCTGCCGTCGGGCGTCGAATCGAGCGTAGCGCGGATCGTCACCTTCGACGGCGATCTGCAGGAAGCCGCCGCCGGGGAAGCCATTACCATTGTGCTGAAAGATGAAATCGACATCAGCCGCGGCGACCTGCTGGTTGACGCGCAAGCCACGCTGCCGGCGGTGCAAAGCGCCAGCATCGACGTAGTATGGATGGCCGAGCAGGCGTTGACCCCGGGGCAGAGCTACGACATCAAAATCGCCGGTAAGAAGACCCGCGCCCGCGTGGACGCTATCCGTTACCAGGTGGATATTAACAACCTGACCCAGCGTGAAGTCGAGTCTCTGCCGCTGAACGGCATCGGGCTGGTGGAGCTGACCTTTGACGAACCTTTAGTGCTGGATCCGTATCAGCAAAACCCGGTGACCGGCGGGCTTATCTTTATCGATCGTCTGACCAACGTCACCGTCGGCGCCGGGATGGTCAACGAGCCGCACCTGCAGGCGTCGACGTCGGCATCGCAGTACAGCGCTTTCGAGCTGGAACTGAACCAGCTGATCCGCAAACACTTCCCGCACTGGGACGCCCGCGACCTGCTGGGAGGCAAATAATGGCCCAGCATGACGAAAACGTCGTCTGGCATGCCCACCCTGTGACCCAGCAGCAGCGGGAACAGCATCACGGCCATCGCGGCGTGGTGCTGTGGTTTACCGGCCTTTCGGGGTCGGGTAAATCCACCGTTGCCGGGGCGCTGGAGGAAGCCTTGCATGAGCGCGGCGTCAGCACCTATCTGCTGGACGGCGATAACGTGCGTCATGGCCTGTGCAGCGACCTGGGATTCAGCGATGAGGATCGCAAAGAGAACATTCGCCGCGTCGGTGAAGTGGCCAGGCTGATGGTCGATGCCGGGCTGGTTGTATTGACGGCATTTATATCTCCGCACCGCGCGGAGCGACAGATGGTGCGCGAGCGCCTGGGGGAGGGACGCTTTATCGAAGTGTTCGTCGATACCCCGCTGGCCATTTGCGAGGCGCGGGATCCGAAAGGATTGTATAAGAAGGCGCGGGCAGGGGAATTACGCAATTTTACCGGCATAGACTCGGTCTATGAGGCACCGGAAAAGGCGGAAATTCATCTGGATGGTGAACAATTGGTAACAAATTTGGTGCACCAACTATTAGACCTGCTGCAACAGAGCGATATTATCAGATCCTGAAACGGCAGCGGCATCGAGGGGTGCCGGTTGCCCGGTCTACAGGATTCGATATGCGCAATACCCAGAACCTCAGTATTATTCGTTCAGAACCGCCTCCGGCGACCGGCGACGAGACCACCTGGTCTTTGTCGGGCGCTGCCGTGGGCTTTATTTCATGGCTGCTGGCGCTGGGTATTCCCTTCCTTCTCTATGGCAGTAATACACTTTTCTTCCTCCTCTACACCTGGCCATTCTTCCTTGCGTTGATGCCAGTGGCGGTGGTGGTCGGTATTGCGCTGCACTCTCTGCTCAATGGCAAACTGCTCTATAGCGCCAGCGCGACCATCCTGACCGTCGGGCTGATGTTTGCGCTACTCTTCCTCTGGCTGTTGGGATAACCCGTTTCTGGTATGAATCAAGCATGGGTATCAGCGGCAAAAATATGGTACAGTCCCCGCGTTACGCGGCATCGTCCGCGCGCCCCGGTAGCGTACCCGGGCGAGTTTTGGGATGATGATGCCGTTTTTCAGGGGGCAGGATGGGTAAACTAACGCTGCTATTATTAGCTTTGCTGGTCTGGCTACAGTATTCGCTGTGGTTCGGTAAAAACGGCCTGCATGACTACACGCGGGTTAACGACGACGTCACCGCCCAGCAGGCGACTAACGCCAAATTAAAAGCACGCAACGATCAGCTGTTTGCCGAAATTGACGACCTCAACGGCGGTCAGGAAGCGATCGAGGAGCGTGCGCGCAATGAACTCAGCATGACCCGCCCGGGCGAAACCTTCTATCGTCTGGTACCGGATGCGTCTAAACGCAACCAGGCATCGGGGCAACAGCAGAACAATCGATAACCAGGCCCAGGATTACGACATGGCAGCCACTTTTCCGGGCATTTGCGCCGTGGTGCCGGCAGCCGGTTTTGGCCGCCGCATGCAAACGGAATGCCCGAAACAATATCTCTCAATCGGTAACAAAACGATTCTCGAACACGCGGTCGCCGCGCTGCTGGCGGATCCGCGCGTCCAGCGCGTGGTGATTGCCGTCAGCCCCGGCGATCGGCGCTTCAGCCAGCTGCCGCTGGCCCAGCACCCGCAAATTACCGTCGTGGATGGCGGCGCCGAGCGCGCCGATTCGGTACTCGCCGGCCTGCAGGCGTTACCGGAAGCGCAATGGGTGCTGGTGCATGACGCCGCGCGCCCCTGCCTGCATCAGGATGACCTCAGCCGCCTGCTGGCACTCTGTGAAACCAGCCGCGTCGGCGGGATCCTCGCGGCCCCGGTGCGCGACACCATGAAGCGCGCCGAGCCGGGCAAAACCGCCGTCGCCCATACCGTCGATCGTAATGACCTGTGGCACGCGCTCACCCCGCAATTTTTCCCTCGCGAGCTGCTGGTGGATTGCCTCACCCGGGCGCTGAACGAGGGGGCCACCATCACCGATGAAGCCTCGGCGCTGGAGTATTGCGGCTTCCATCCGCAGCTGGTCGCCGGACGCGCTGATAATATTAAAGTGACGCGCCCGGAAGATCTGGCGCTGGCGGAATTTTACCTCACCCGTTCCCGACACCAGGAGAAAGCTTAATGCGAATTGGACATGGTTTTGACGTACACGCTTTTGGCGGTGAAGGCCCAATCATCATTGGCGGGGTACGCATTCCTTATGAAAAAGGGCTGCTGGCCCACTCCGACGGCGACGTCGCGCTGCATGCGCTGACCGACGCGCTGCTGGGCGCTGCGGCGCTCGGCGATATTGGCAAGCTGTTCCCGGATACCGATCCGGCGTTTAAAGGCGCCGACAGCCGCGAACTGCTGCGCGAAGCGTGGCGCCGCATTCAGGCCAAAGGCTATACGCTCGGCAACGTCGACGTCACCATTATCGCCCAGGCACCGAAAATGCTGCCGCATATCCCGCAAATGCGTGTCTTTATCGCTGAAGATCTCGGCTGCCATATGGACGACGTCAACGTGAAAGCGACCACCACCGAGAAGCTGGGCTTCACCGGCCGCGGGGAAGGGATCGCCTGCGAAGCGGTCGCGCTGCTGCGTAAGGCCGACAAATGATCGCCTTTGACCAACTGACCTGGCTGCACGGCAAGCCGCAGAGCAGCGGGCTGCTGAAAGCCAATCCGGAAGATTTTCTGGTAGTGGAAGACCTGGGCTTTGCCCCGGACGGCGAAGGCGAGCACGTGCTGGTGCGGATCCTTAAAAACGGCTGCAATACGCGCTTTGTCGCCGACGCGCTGGCGAAATTCCTCAAAATCCATGCCCGTGAAGTGAGCTTCGCCGGGCAAAAAGATAAGCACGCCGTCACCGAGCAGTGGCTGTGCGCTCGGGTGCCTGGCAAAGAGATGCCGGATCTGAGCAAATTTCAGCTTGAGGGCTGCCAGGTACTGGAATATGCCCGCCATAAGCGTAAGCTGCGATTAGGCGCGCTGAAGGGCAACCAGTTTACCCTGATCCTGCGCGAGATTAGCGATCGCCAGGAAGTGGAGACGCGTCTGCAGGCCATCGCTGAACGGGGCGTGCCGAACTATTTCGGCGCTCAGCGCTTCGGCATTGGCGGCAGTAACCTGCAGGGCGCGCTGCGCTGGGCGGAGAGCGGTGCGCCGGTGCGCGATCGCAATAAGCGCAGTTTTTGGTTGTCGGCGGCCCGCAGCGCGTTGTTTAATCAGCAAGTCAGTATTAGATTAAAAAAAACGGAATTTAATCAGGTTGTTGATGGCGATGCGCTACAATTAGCGGGGCGTGGGAGCTGGTTTGTCGTCACACCGGAAGAACTCGAGGTTTCGCAGGCGCGGGTGCACAACCGCGAACTGATGATCACGGCTGCGCTACCGGGCAGCGGCGACTGGGGAAGCCAGCGCGACGCCCTGGCCGCCGAGCAGGCCGCCATCGCCGAGGAAACCTCGCTGCAGACACTGTTGGTGCGGGAGAAAGTCGAGGCGGCGCGCCGGGCGATGCTCCTCTATCCGCAGCAGTTGAGCTGGAACTGGTGGGATGATGTAACCGTTGAACTGCGTTTCTGGCTGCCGGCGGGCAGCTTCGCCACCAGCGTGGTCAGGGAGCTTATCAATACAACGGGTGACTATGCGAATATTGCTGAGTAACGATGACGGGATCCATGCGCCGGGGATACAGACCCTGGCGAAGGCCTTAAGGGAGTTTGCCGAGGTCCAGGTGGTTGCACCCGATCGTAACCGCAGCGGGGCTTCGAATTCGCTGACGCTGGAATCGTCATTGCGCACCTTTACCTATGAAAATGGCGATATCGCCGTCCAGATGGGGACGCCGACGGACTGCGTCTACCTTGGCGTGAACGCGCTGATGCGCCCGCGCCCGGACATCGTCGTTTCCGGCATCAACGCCGGACCCAACCTGGGCGATGACGTCATTTACTCCGGCACCGTGGCGGCGGCGATGGAAGGCCGCCATCTGGGGTTCCCCGCGCTGGCCGTGTCGCTCAATGGCTATCAACACTACGACACCGCCGCGGCGGTGACCTGTACTCTCCTGCGCGGACTCAGCCGTGAACCGCTGCGCACCGGGCGGATCCTCAACGTCAATGTCCCGGACCTGCCCCTTGACCAGATCAAAGGCATCCGCGTGACCCGCTGCGGCAACCGCCATCCTGCCGATCAGGTGATCCCGCAAAAGGATCCGCGCGGCAATACCCTGTACTGGATAGGCCCGCCGGGCGATAAGCGCGACGCCGGGCCGGGCACCGATTTTGCGGCAGTGGATGAAGGCTATGTTTCCGTTACGCCATTGCACGTCGATTTAACCGCCCATCAGGCGCATGAGGTGGTCACCGATTGGCTGGAACGTGTCGGGGTTGACAGGCAATGGTAAGTAAACGTGTTGAAAGTTTGTTGAATCAACTGCGCACGCAGGGCATCGTCGATGAACGTGTCCTCGAGGCGATCGCGCGCGTCCCGCGCGAAAAGTTTGTTGATGAAGCCTTTGAACATAAAGCGTGGGAAAACACCGCGCTGCCGATTGGCCAGGGGCAAACCATCTCCCAGCCGTACATGGTGGCGCGGATGACCGAGCTGCTGACGTTGACGCCGGAGTCGCGGGTGCTGGAGATCGGCACCGGTTCCGGTTACCAGACGGCCATCCTGGCGCATCTGGTGCATCACGTTTGCTCGGTAGAGCGAATTAAGAGTTTACAGTGGCAGGCGCGTCGTCGCCTGAAACAACTTGATTTACATAATGTTTCAACCCGTCATGGCGATGGGTGGCAAGGTTGGCAGGCGCGGGCGCCGTTTGATGCCATTATTGTGACGGCGGCGCCGCCGGAAATACCGACCGCGCTGCTGGCGCAGCTGGATGACGACGGCGTGCTGGTACTGCCGGTTGGCGAGGAGCATCAGTTTCTCAAACGGATCCGTCGCCGGGGCAACGAATTTATCATTGATACCGTCGAGGCCGTTCGCTTTGTTCCCCTGGTGAAAGGGGAGCTGGCCTGAGACCCGGATTATTCCAGGTTTTTTTTGCCTGACTTTAGGCGTAGGGTGGACACATTTTTCAGTGTCCTGGCCGGGCGTCGCCCGGTAAGCAAGATATTGGCAGTTAACATATTCCTGGGGGATAAATGAGCGCGGGAAGCACCAAATTTACCGTCAGCCGTATTGCGGCTCTTTCACTGGTTTCACTCTGGCTGGCCGGATGTACCAACACCAATAATCCGCCTGCGCCGGTCAGCTCTGCCGGCGGCGCCGCCTCTTCCAGCACCAACTCCGGCATGTTGATTACGCCGCCATCCTCCGGCGTCAAGTCTGCTCCTCAGGCGCAGCCGATCCAGCCGGTACAGACCCAGACCATTCAGCCGCAGCCAATGGCGCAGGAGCCGGTGCAGACGGTGAATGGCAAGATCGTTTACAACCGCAAATATGGCGATATTCCGAAAGGTAGCTATACCGGCGGCAGTACCTATACGGTCAAACGCGGCGACACGCTGTTCTATATCGCCTGGGTCACCGGCAACGATTTCCGTGACCTGGCGCAACGCAACAATGTCCCGGCCCCGTACGCCCTGAACGTCGGCCAGGTGCTGCAGGTCGGCAACGCTTCAGGCCAGCCGATCACCGGTGAAAATGCCGTTTCTCAGGCCAGCGCAAGGGCGAGCGGCGGTGCGACGGCCACCACAACTTCTGCACAAAAATCGACCGCGGTGGTTGCTTCACAACCGACTATTACGTATTCTGAATCCTCAGGTGAACAAAGTGCTACCAAGATGTTGCCTAATAATAAACCAGCGACCACGACCTCGACGGTCGTCGCGCCGGTGACGGCACCAACAACGGTGAGCACAACCCAGCCGACTGCAAGCAGTACGTCAACCAGTTCGCCGATCTCATCATGGCGCTGGCCGACTGATGGCAAAGTTATCGAGAACTTTAGTGGCGCGGAAGGCGGCAATAAAGGTATCGACATTGCAGGCAGTAAGGGACAGGCTATTGTCGCGACCGCCGATGGGCGCGTCGTCTATGCCGGTAACGCACTGCGCGGCTACGGTAATCTTATTATCATCAAACACAACGATGATTACCTGAGTGCCTACGCTCATAACGATACCATGCTGGTTCGGGAGCAACAGGAAGTCAAAGCGGGGCAGAAAATCGCTACCATGGGTAGCACCGGAACCAGCTCAACAAGATTACATTTTGAAATTCGTTACAAGGGGAAATCCGTCAACCCGCTGCAGTACTTACCGCAGCGATAATTTGGCAAAGTACGGATAAGCGAAGCATTAGCTAACAGGCGCCAGGGCGGTGTCTATGCGCCTCTCGCAGAGAGGAGTAGGGGAAATCGTCCTGGCGTCTTTTGTTGATGCGCCGTGGAAGGTGCTTTGCTCAGGGATCACGGGTAGGAGCCACCTTTATGAGTCAGAATACGCTGAAAGTTCATGATTTAAATGAAGACGCGGAATTTGATGAGAACGGAATTGAGGTTTTCGACGAGAAGGCCTTAGTAGAAGAGGAACCCAGTGATAGCGATCTGGCTGAGGAAGAGCTGCTGTCGCAAGGCGCAACGCAACGCGTGCTTGACGCCACTCAGCTTTATCTTGGAGAGATTGGTTATTCCCCACTGCTGACCGCGGAAGAGGAAGTCTATTTCGCGCGTCGCGCACTGCGTGGTGATGTCGCTTCACGCCGTCGCATGATTGAAAGCAACCTGCGTCTGGTGGTGAAGATTGCCCGTCGTTACAGCAATCGTGGTCTGGCGCTGCTGGATCTGATTGAAGAAGGTAACCTCGGCCTGATCCGCGCCGTTGAGAAGTTTGACCCGGAACGTGGGTTCCGTTTTTCGACCTATGCGACCTGGTGGATCCGCCAGACCATTGAACGGGCGATCATGAACCAAACCCGTACGATCCGTTTGCCGATCCACATTGTCAAAGAGCTGAACGTCTATCTGCGTACCGCGCGCGAGTTGTCCCATAAGCTGGACCACGAGCCGAGCGCGGAAGAGATTGCCGAACAGCTGGACAAACCGGTCGATGACGTCAGCCGTATGCTGCGTCTGAACGAGCGCATCACCTCGGTGGATACCCCGCTGGGTGGCGATTCAGAAAAAGCGCTGCTGGATATTCTGGCCGATGAGAAAGAGAACGGCCCGGAAGACACCACGCAGGACGATGATATGAAACAAAGCATCGTTAAATGGCTGTTCGAACTGAACGCCAAGCAGCGTGAGGTTCTGGCGCGTCGTTTCGGTCTGCTGGGTTATGAAGCCGCCACCCTGGAAGATGTGGGCCGTGAAATTGGCCTCACCCGCGAGCGTGTGCGTCAGATCCAGGTGGAAGGTCTGCGTCGTCTGCGGGAAATTCTGCAGGGGCAAGGACTGAATATCGAAGCGCTCTTCCGCGAATAAGATCTTTTCTCTCAAAAAGGCCCCCTCGAAAGTCGGGGCCTTTTTCTTTGCGCTAGCCGCGGCGGGTTTCCTGCAGATGGCGCCAGACAATTTTCCCTTCCGCTTGCTGAAAAATCGCCGTCGACCAGCGTACGTTCTCACTGCCATCCGCCAGCGTTTGGCGTTCACGGTATAGCACGGCGGCGCCGTCGTGCCACTCGCTGATGATTTTCGTCTGATCCACCACGATGTGTAATCCCGGACGGCTTGCGCCCGCCTGGTGGAAAAAACGGCTCACCGTCGGGTAGTCCATCTTCTCGCCGCTCAGAGGGATCATAGTGAATTCGGCGGCAAAACGGCTCATCAGCGCCTCAGCGCTCCCTTCCCCCTGGCTTAACCAGCGTTCGATAAGGACATGGGCGTCGAGGACTTCCTGCAGATACGGGTTCATGACTTCTCCAGAGTGGTGTGCAGGCGATGGATAATCGCCCGATTATTCAGCCGCAGGCAACACAGCAGCGGCAACAGGGTTATGGCGGCGGCGCAGCTAAACGCGCCTTGCCAGGCGTAGGCCGGCGGGAATATCCTCAGTAGCAGAGCGAGCAGCGCGCTGCCGGCAAAGAAGCTGAGCTGGCGGTTAAGGTTCCACAGCGCGCTGGCGTCAGGCATCTCTTCGCCAGGCGTATGCAGGAAAGCGCTGCTTTGCGCGGTGCTGCTGCATAAGCTGCCTCCGCCGCCCATCAGCGTAAAGGCCAGAATCAACAGCGCCAGCGGGCTGTGCGCATCGACCTGCAGCAGCAGCAGGATCCCTGCCGCCTGAAGCAGGCAGCCGACTATCACCAGAGGCCGCGGTCCGAAGCGGTTGAAATACCTGCCGGTAAAGGTGATGGCGACAAACGAGGCCAGCGACCAGGGCACCATCAGGGCGCCAATGGCCCCCGGCGCCATCCCGGTGACGCGTTGCAGGTAGAACATTCCCACGACGTTGACGCCAATAAACATTCCCGGTACGCAGAGATAAATAAGCATGGCGAAGCGCAGGAGAGGATCGGCCAGCAACGACAGCGGGAGCAAGCGGGCCGGCCGGACAGGGGCGGAGGTGTCGTTCAGCCATCGCGCCGCCAGCATAAAGGTAAGCAGGGCGACAGGCAGGCTGGCGAAAAAGACCCAGCGCCAGCTGAAGGCCTGGACTAGCAGACCGCCGATCGCCGGCGAGCAGGCGGGCGCCAGCAGGCCGACCAGCATCACCGCCGCCGATAGCTTCGCCCGCTCCTGCGGCTGAAACAGCGGCCAGGTCAGCGCCTGACCGAGGGGGATTAGCAGCCCGCCGCCCATCCCCTGCAACGTCCGCCAGAAAATCAGCGCACCCAGGCTGTGGGCCAGCCCTGATGCCAGCGCGCCGAGGCTGAACAGCCCCAGCGAGAGTAAAAACAGCCGTTTTGGTCCACAGCGCTGGCTGAGCCAGGCGCTGAACGGCACGACGATCGTCAGGCCAAGAATATAGGCATTGCTGACCCACGCCAGCTGCGAGACGGATACCGCCAGCGCGTGGCTGATAGCCGGGAAGGCGATGCTGGCGATAAACATATTGATTAAGTCGAGAAAAAAGCCGAACAGAAAAACGGTGGCAACGCGGTGGCGATAGGTCATGATTCACTCCCTCAGACAGGCGGCTACTGTAAACCCGGCGCCACGGGGGATAAACGGGGTGAATCGGGATATACTGTCTGAATATTTTTGACAATCATCCGGACGACGATGCTAAACCTTCAGCGCGTGACCATGTTTATCGCCGTGGTGGACGCCGGCAGCTTCACCCAGGCCGCCGCGGCGCTGGGGCAGACCAAAGCGGTGGTCAGCTTTAACGTAAGGCAACTGGAAAATGAGCTGGGGGTGACCCTGCTGCTGCGCTCGACGCGACGTCTGCGGCTCACTGACGCCGGGGCGCTGTTCTATCAGCGTGGGGTGGCGCTGCTGAAAGCGGCGGAAAATCTGCAGGATGAGGTTCGGGCCAGCCATAGCGGTTTAAGCGGAGAGCTGCGGATCACCACCACGCCGGAGTATGGCGCACAGGTTATCATCCCGGCGCTGGCGGCGTTTTCCCGTCATCATCCGGCGTTACGGGTGCGGCACGTCTCGTCCTCCCATCATGCGGATCTTATCTCCGAACGATTTGACGTGGCGATACGCCTCGGCACGTTGGCCGATTCCCGCTACCGGGCGACGCGGATTGCCAGTTTTGCGATCCTGCCCGTCGCCTCACCGGCCTGGCTGGCGAGCCATCCGCTGCAGACGCTGTCCGATCTGGCGCAAGCTGACTGGATTATTCACGAGCGTCTGCCGGCGCCGCTGCGCTGGCAGCTGCGAACGGATGAACAGGCAGAGGTGGATTTTACGATAGTCAACGCGCCACGGTTTTCAGCCGACAGCGCCACGGCGCTGATGAGCTTTGCTCTGGCCGGATGCGGCGTCGCTTTGCTGCCTGCCTGGCTGGTGGCCGGGAAACTGGCGCAGCGGGAGCTGGTGGCTGTCCTGCCGGAATACCATTTCCCGCCGCAGGGCGTTTATGCCCTTTTTCCCGATGCGCAGCATATGCCGACCCGGGTGCGGGCGTTTATCGACTTTCTGCGTGAGCAGCTCGACTAGGCGCTTGCTCAGGGAACCATCATCTTACGCACCAGCCGGGAGAACTGCTCGCGTTCATCATCGCTCAGGCGGCCGAGAAACTCGTCATCGACCTCATTGCCTTGCGGAATGGAACGGTTAAGCAGCGCCTCGCCTTCGTCGGTCAGAAAGACAAAACGGCGGCGTTTATCGGCCGGATCGTGCTCCCGGCGCACCAGGCCGCGCGCTTCCATCCGGCTGAGCATCTCCGCCAGCGTGGCCTTAGTACTGACCGCCGCTTCAATCAGCACCACCTGTTCGATCCCCGGCTGCTCGGCAACCGAGCGCATCACCGCATACTGAGGCTTAGTCAGGTCCGGTAACGCCTGCTGCCAGCGGGCGGTATGTTGTTGAAAAAGCTGGCGCAGCAGGTGGAATGCTTCGTTTCGTAACTCCATGAATACTCCGTAACAAAACTGTCACCTCTATGATAGCTGTTCGTACGCCTTTTTATACCTTTTCCCTGTTTGATTAAAAATGCGCACGTATACGAACGATCTTGTTATTTGAATCAGGAAGGGGTAATTTAAACATAAAGTTCGTGTACGAACAAAGTGAATGAGGTGTGGAATGAAACTGATTATTGGGATGACGGGGGCCACCGGGGCTCCGCTTGGGGTGGCATTGCTGCAGGCGCTGCGCGATATGCCGGAGGTGGAAACCCATCTGGTGATGTCGAAATGGGCCAAAACCACCATCGAGCTGGAAACGCCGTGGACGGCACGGGAAGTGGCCGCGCTGGCGGACTTTTCCCACAGCCCGGCCGACCAGGCCGCCACCATCTCATCAGGTTCATTTCGCACCGACGGCATGATCGTTATTCCCTGCAGTATGAAGACGCTGGCGGGCATTCGCGCGGGCTATGCCGAAGGGCTGGTGGGCCGCGCGGCGGACGTGGTGCTTAAAGAGGGGCGCAAGCTGGTGCTGGTCCCGCGGGAAATGCCGCTCAGCACGATCCATCTGGAGAACATGCTGGCGCTGTCCCGGATGGGCGTGGCGATGGTGCCGCCGATGCCGGCTTACTACAACCACCCGGAAACGGTTGACGATATCACCAACCATATTGTGACCCGGGTGTTGGATCAGTTTGGCCTCGACTACCACAAGGCGCGCCGCTGGAACGGCTTGCGTACGGCAGAACAATTTGCACAGGAGATCGAATAATGGCTTTTGATGATTTGCGCAGCTTTTTGCAGGCACTGGATGACCAGGGACAACTGCTGAAAATCAGTGAAGAGGTGAACGCTGAGCCAGACCTGGCGGCGGCGGCCAATGCCACCGGACGCATCGGCGACGGCGCCCCGGCGCTGTGGTTCGATAATATTCGCGGCTTTACCGACGCCCGGGTGACGATGAACACCATCGGCTCGTGGCAGAACCATGCCATCTCGCTGGGCCTGCCGCCCAACACGCCGGTGAAAAAGCAGATTGATGAATTCATCCGCCGTTGGGATAACTTCCCGGTGACGCCAGAGCGCCGCGCCAACCCGGCATGGGCGGAAAACACCGTGGATGGCGACGATATCAACCTGTTCGATATTCTGCCGCTGTTCCGCCTCAACGATGGCGATGGCGGGTTTTACCTCGACAAAGCCTGTGTCGTTTCGCGCGATCCGCTTGACCCTGACAACTTCGGTAAGCAAAACGTCGGTATCTACCGTATGGAAGTGAAAGGTAAGCGCAAGCTCGGCCTGCAGCCGGTGCCGATGCACGATATCGCCCTGCATCTGCATAAGGCGGAAGAGCGCGGGGAAGACCTGCCGATCGCCATTACCCTCGGTAACGACCCGATTATCACCCTGATGGGCGCCACGCCGCTGAAATACGATCAGTCAGAATATGAAATGGCCGGCGCGCTGCGCGAGAGCCCGTATCCCATCGCCACCGCGCCGCTGACCGGCTTTGACGTGCCCTGGGGTTCGGAAGTGATCCTCGAAGGGGTGATTGAAGGCCGCAAGCGTGAGATAGAGGGGCCGTTCGGTGAGTTTACCGGCCACTACTCCGGCGGTCGTAACATGACGGTAGTGCGCATCGACAAAGTCTCGTATCGCAGCAAACCGATTTTTGAATCGCTCTATCTCGGTATGCCATGGACCGAAATCGACTATCTGATGGGCCCGGCCACCTGCGTGCCGCTGTATCAGCAGCTGAAGGCAGAGTTTCCGGAAGTGCAGGCGGTCAACGCCATGTACACCCACGGTCTGCTGGCGATCATCTCCACCAAAAAACGCTACGGCGGCTTTGCCCGCGCGGTGGGACTGCGGGCGATGACCACTCCCCACGGCCTCGGCTATGTGAAGATGGTGATTATGGTTGATGAAGACGTCGACCCGTTCAACCTGCCGCAGGTGATGTGGGCGCTCTCCTCTAAGGTTAACCCGGCGGGAGACCTGGTGCAGTTGCCGAACATGTCGGTCCTTGAACTTGATCCAGGCTCCAGCCCGGCGGGCATCACCGACAAACTCATTATCGACGCCACCACCCCGGTTGCGCCGGACCTACGCGGCCACTACAGCCAGCCGGTGCAGGATCTGCCGGAAACCAAAGCCTGGGCTGAAAAACTGACCGCCATGCTGGCCAACCGTAAATAAGGAGAAGAAGATGATTTGTCCACGTTGCGCCGATGAAAAGATTGAAGTCATGGCAAAATCGCCGGTGAAAGGGGTCTGGACTGTGTATCAGTGCCAGCACTGCCTTTATACCTGGCGGGATACTGAGCCGCTGCGCCGCACCAGCCGCGAGCACTATCCGGAAGCGTTCCGGATGATGCAGAAAGATATTGATGAGGCGCCGCAGGTGCCGCACGTACCGCCGCTATTGCCGGAAGATAAGCGTTAATGAAAAGGGCCCGCTAAGGGCCTATTTCATTTGGGCTATTTTACCGGCCATATTAAAACTGGGCAGTGCGCAAACTGCCTGCGACAAATACGCCGACTGGGATAATCTCTCAGTCGGTTTTTTTATATTTCGCAGAATGATAAAAGTTATTTTATTCATTAAATCCAGAAATGGTGTAAAGGGATAATAGCGTGGGATGACTTTGCGAGCCTGCTTCCAGATTATTATAAAATCCGTCTGATTAATTCCTTGCAGATAAATTTCACGCCCTGACGAGTATAGAATAGCGGCGGGTGCTTGAGGCTGTCTGGCCTTGAGCAAGACCAGGACCCCAGACAGACGAAAGCCCCAGGAGATATTTCTATCAACTGAGGCTAGCGAATGAACATAGACAATTCAGATGTTAGTCTCTTCTTTGCAGGGAGGCAAGATATGCTGACAAAATATGCCCTTGTAGCAATCATCGTACTGTGTATTACGGTACTGGGATTTACGCTGTTGGTGCACAGCTCGCTATGCGAGCTGAGTATTAAAGAGCGTAGTATTGAGTTTAAAGCTGTTCTCGCTTACGAATCGAAGAAGTAGCATCCGCGCGGGGGCAACCCCGCGTATTGGTTGTCAGGACGCATCCTCTTGCACCCATTTTTAGTTTGTTAAAACGGCAGCGCGGAGCGGCGCTGCCGTTTTTGACCTTAATAGGGCGATTGGGGTGCTAGACCAGACTTTTCAGACGATAAATCCACTCCAGCGCCTGACGCGGGGTCAGGGAGTCCGGATCAAGATTCTCCAGCGCCTCAACCGCAGGCGAGGTCTCTTCCGGGGCGGCGAGCAGCGACATCTGCGTGCCGTCGACCTGGGTCGCCGCCGCGTTGGGCGAAATACTCTCCAGCTCGCGCAGTTTCTGCCGCGCGCGCTTGATCACCTCTTTCGGCACCCCGGCCAGCGCGGCGACCGCCAGGCCGTAGCTCTTGCTGGCCGCGCCATCCTGCACGCTGTGCATAAAGGCGATGGTGTCGCCATGCTCCAGCGCGTCGAGATGGACGTTGGCGACGCCTTCCATTTTCTCCGGCAGCTGAGTGAGCTCGAAGTAGTGGGTGGCGAACAGCGTCAGCGCCTTGATTTTGTTGGCGAGATTTTCCGCACAGGCCCATGCCAGCGACAGACCGTCGTAGGTGGACGTGCCGCGGCCAATCTCATCCATCAGCACCAGGCTGTGTTCGGTGGCGTTGTGCAGGATATTGGCGGTTTCAGTCATCTCCACCATAAAGGTCGAGCGGCCGCTGGCCAGGTCATCCGCCGCGCCGACGCGGGTAAAGATGCGATCGATGGGGCCTATCTCCACCTTCTGCGCCGGGACGTAGCTGCCGATATAGGCCAGCAGCGCAATTAGCGCGGTCTGGCGCATATAGGTACTTTTACCGCCCATGTTCGGCCCGGTGATGATCAGCATCCGCCGCTGCGGCGCCAGCTGCAGCGGGTTGGCGATAAACGGCTCTTTCAGCACCTGCTCGACCACCGGATGGCGGCCTTCGCTGATGCGAATGCCCGGCTTATCGCTAAAGGTCGGGCAGCAGTAGTTCAGGGTTTCCGCGCGTTCCGCCAGGTTGACCAGCACGTCCAGCTCGGCCAGCGCGCTGGCGCTCGCCTGCAGGTCGGCAAGGTGCGGCAGCAGCAGGTCGAACAGTTCGTCATAAAGCTGCTTTTCCAGCGCCAGCGCTTTGCCCTTGGAGGTCAGCACCTTATCTTCGTATTCCTTCAGCTCAGGAATAATATAGCGTTCGGCGTTTTTCAGCGTCTGGCGTCGCACGTAGTGGATCGGCGCGAGGTGGCTCTGGCCGCGGCTGATCTGGATGTAGTAGCCGTGGACGGCGTTGTAGCCGACCTTCAGGGTGTCGAGGCCCAGCCGCTCGCGCTCGCGGATCTCCAGCTTATCGAGATAATCGGTGGCGCCATCGGCCAGCGCCCGCCACTCGTCCAGCTCTGCGCTGTAGCCTGGAGCGATGACCCCGCCGTCGCGGACCAGCACCGGCGGGGCGTCGATCACCGCGCGCTCCAGCAGTTCGCGCAGTTCGCTAAACTCGCCCATTTTTTCGCGCAATTTTTGCACCGGCTGACTGTCAACGTCAGCCAGCTGCTCGCGCAGCAGGGGCAACTGCTGCAGGGCATGACGCATGCGGGCTAAATCGCGTGGACGGGCGGTACGCAGCGCCAGACGCGCCAGAATACGTTCCAGATCGCCGACCTGGCGCAGCACCGGCTGCAGCTCGGTATAGCGCTCCTGCAGCGCGCCGATGGTCTGCTGGCGCTCCATCAGCACGGCGGTATCGCGGACCGGCATATGCAGCCAGCGCTTGAGCATCCGGCTGCCCATCGGCGTCACCGTGCAGTCGAGCACCGAGGCCAGCGTGTTATCGGTGCCGCCGGCGAGATTCTGGGTGATCTCCAGATTACGGCGGGTGGCGGCATCCATAATGATGCTGTCCTGCTGGCGTTCCATGGTGATGGAGCGAATATGCGGTAGCGAGGTGCGCTGGGTGTCTTTGACATACTGCAGCAGGCAGCCGGCGGCGCACAGGCCGCGGGGAGCGTTTTCCACGCCGAAGCCAACCAGATCGCGGGTGCCGAACTGCAGGTTAAGCTGCTGGCGCGCGGTGTCGATTTCAAATTCCCACAGCGGGCGACGGCGCAGACCGCGGCGGCCTTCGATCAGCGACGATTCGGCAAAATCTTCCGCATACAGCAGCTCCGCCGGATTAGTGCGCTGCAGCTCTGCCGCCATGGTTTCGCGGTCGGCCGGTTCGCTCAGGCGGAAGCGGCCGGAGCTGATGTCCAGCGTCGCGTAGCCAAAGCCTTTGCTGTCCTGCCAGATGGCGGCCAGCAGGTTGTCCTGACGCTCCTGCAGCAGCGCTTCATCGCTGATGGTGCCCGGCGTGACGATACGCACCACTTTACGCTCGACCGGCCCTTTGGTGGTGGCCGGGTCGCCTATCTGCTCGCAAATAGCTACCGACTCGCCCTGATTAACCAGTTTCGCAAGATAGTTTTCCACCGCGTGGTGGGGGATGCCGGCCATGGGAATGGGTTCGCCCGCGGAGGCGCCGCGTTTGGTCAGCGAGATATCGAGCAGCTGCGACGCGCGTTTCGCATCGTCATAAAACAGCTCGTAAAAATCCCCCATCCGGTAAAACAGCAGAATGTCAGGATGTTGCGCCTTCAGCTTGAGATACTGCTGCATCATTGGCGTATGGTCTGAGAGATCCTTGTCGATAGACTCTTTCATATTGATTTTACTCATTTTTTAAGTCTTGCGATTACCCATGTGGCCCCATGTGAAACCGCTTTAAACCCATATAAATCGATAAATTTGTATACCAGAAGTATACCGGTTAGTATCGGGTATACACTCTGACTTGCTGATATACATTTATGAAAATGACACTTACTCAGTCGATTATAATCAATAAGTTATCTATCGACGTGAAACCAGATCTCGACCAGCAAGGGCGAGTAGTATACTTACCCAATCCTGAACGAAAGCCGTATATTATCACTGACAACCACAGGGATTCACCCGTAGGTTTCGGTGTCAAAATCAGTGCCACCAAAAAAACCTATATCATTCAACGACGGGTGGCATCAGCAGACAAGCGACCCTCGACGGGTGGCAAGGCACCGAAACAGGTTATCAGATCTACGATTGGTAATGTTTCAGATTTTGCCAACATTGATCAGGCACGCGATTCTGCTCGCAAATTCGTTGAAACTATGAAGTTGACCAGACGAAATCCGAATGCAGTAAAGCGAGAAGCAGAGGCTTCTGAGCTAACGATCAGTGAAGTTTTTGCGCAATACAGAAGTCATCTTATGGGCAGATCGAAACCGGCAAAGCCCAACACATTAAATGTGCTGAACAAAGCCGAAAACCGCCTGAAAGAGTGGGAAAATCTTAGAGTAAAAGATCTGACAGGCAACGAGATATTGCGCAAGTTTGATGAGATCGCTTCAAGAGCCAGAACTGCGGCAGAGCAGACTTTTCGCTGGGTGAATGTGGCGGTAAGACATGCGATTGAGATCGAAGCGGGAAATGCTCAGACACAACAACGACAACCGACACTAAGCTACAACCCTTTCTCAATTCTGACGATACAGAAAAAATTCAGAACCCGTTCACAGCTTGAAGAAAGCTATCGCGCAAAAGGTGTACGAAACCCACTGTCGCCAAAAGACACCTTGGGGCGATTTTTAACGGCATTGCACAACAAGAGAAGCTTCAACCGCCTGGGATGCGATTATCTTTTGCTGACTGTTCTGACAGGAGCCAGGAAAGAAGAAACAGCTTCATTGTGCTGGCGAGAAGCTCTGACAGAAGAAGAAGCCAGAACGACCAGCTATGTTGATCTTGAAAATAGGATAATTCGATTTTACGACACTAAAAACCGCAACGACCATGAACTTCCAATTTGTGATGCTACGAAGCGAATTCTTGAAGACCGAAGAGATTTAGTCAACGAGACTGAAAAGCGAGCAGATAAACGCAAATGGGTTTTTCCTGCCCGGTCGTCGCGAAGCAAAGTTGGGCACTATTCAGACAGCAAAAGCCTACGCGAGTATATCTGCCAGGAAGCAGGAATATCGAAGCTGGGGATGCACGACCTGCGAAGAACCTTTGGTCGTGTTGCAGAAGGGCTCACTTCATATTCTGTGGTGAAAAGGTTGCTCAACCATCGCAATACCACTGATCCTACTGAACGGTATGCAATGCCTGATAATGATCGAATTTATGAGGCACTTCAAAGTATTGAGCTCCATATGCTTATGACTGCACCAGAGTTGTATAATACACTTCTGGCTTCGGCGAAATATCAACCATTGCCAACAAATTAGGGGAACAGGGAATGAGTGCAATCGATACTTTAAGGGAGCATGCCGAAGTATGGCGGCTATTTGGTAGTATGCCAGATGATGCAACCCTGAGTGCTGAGGTTTCGGCTCTTTATCTTGGTGTAAGTGTCAAAACATTGGCTCGTTATCGCCAGACTGGTAATGGCCCTGCTTATATCCAATATCAGGCAGAAGACAGCAAAGCAAGGAATCAACGAGTAAATTATCTTTTAGGTGATTTAAGAACATGGCGTGATCGTCATAAGGTCAGCAGCACAATGGAGGCTGCACAGGTCCGTGGACTGGCTTTTACTTCGTTGGTTGACTTTATCGAACCGGAACCTTTCTGGACTATTGATAATAAAATTTATTCACATGTTCTTACTGTTTCTGACGAAATATTCAAGGAACTATTAAATACAAGCCGTGCAGAAGTTATCTGGATCTCTGTGGAAAAAGTTTTGTCTGAGGACTGGCATACTGCGAGAGAACGGCAGAGATGGAATGATCTGTTTGTTGGGGTTATGACAGGATTGGTAGATGCTTGTGTGGCTGAGCAGGAGAGGCATGTATTGTATGAAGAATTTTTGCAATCATAATTTAATTTCTATTTTTTTGTTATTTTGAATAAGTTTATTATTGGTTATGCTCAGTGTAATAATATTCAGTTAATTATGGATTACAAAGAGTAAATAATTTGAAAATTCAATATCGTAGCACATATATCTTTTAATCTTTTATCATTCCGGAGTTAACTATGAGTATTGACTCACGATTTGAAAAATTCATGCTTTCATTACCTTCAATAGAAAGCATAGATTCAATAGAATTGAGTGAGGAACTCAGAAAAGAGAAAAAGGCTGATTATTTGGGAATGGGAAGGAAGATCATTTTTGAACAAAAATGTATAACACAAGAGCAATCTCAAAAAATCGAACTTGAGTTAGAGCAATATGTCAATGACGAAAACTATCCTGTTTTCTATGGTGAAAGGGATTTCAATTTAGTCATAAAAGATCTTCCTAATAGTGAAGATATCAAAAACAGAGTATTTGTTCGAATTACAAAATTACTTGAGTCATATTTGAGTCAGGCATGTAAACAAATAGAATCATCTAAAAATATTTTTAATTTAGATAATTCAGTTGGTGTGCTTGTCATTTTAAATGAGAAAATAAAAATATTATCACCAGATTTAGTTGTTTACCGATTACAACAAAGAATGAAAGAAAAAAAAGATGGAGAGTATAGATTTAACTCTATTGACTATATAATATTTATATCTGAAACACATGAGATAAACGGTAATCCAGTTGTGATTATTTTAGAAGGTTCTAATGCGGCTAAGAACCCTGCAGAAATTAATGAATATTTGAATTATATTGCTAATGGGTGGTCTCAATTTAATGGTCGTAATACTATGAAAATTGACAATGCCAGAGATTTATTCATTAATTTAGAAGAGAAAGAAGAGCCTAAATCAAATAGTTTAACTCGCACTGATGAAAGAAAACTATGGTATCGTAAAAACCGATATATGAAAGATTGGTCAGATGATAAAGTTTTAAAGGCGGCGGTTGATCATATGAACAAAATAATGCCATTTATTTTGAAAAATGGACCAAAATTACCAGTGGATAAGTTAGGTGAGCTAATGTTGGCATTTGGTGATTTTATTGAAGAGTCCAACATGCGTGGCTTAGATCTAAAAGGACTTAATAACCTTTTCACGGATAAGTGATTTTTAAAGATATCAAATATAATATATTATAATTGTTGCCATTTTTTGTAACTAATTAAAAATGGCAACCTTTTTAGTATTGTTTTTATCATTCTAGATATATATATTTTAGTACTGTGAGATTTATTCACGATTGTTTTTTTCTAACACTATAAAAACTAAATGAGTTATCAAAGTCCTCTGTTTCTGCTTTGGATCTCTTGAATTTACCCATTTGCTCCTCATTAAATTTATGAGGAATCCCTTTTACACATAAATTAGAGTTCAAATAAACATGATCGTCTTCTGCATTTCGAATCAATATTTTCTTTTCGAATAATTCTTTGAATGCTCTTGAAACATTAGATTTTTGTAGTCCTAAATCTTTTGCTACCCTTGATTGAGAGAAATTAACAAGAATATTACCATAATCAATGATTGAAAAAAGATAAATAATTATCCGAAAAGAAGTTGGTGTTAGCTTCATTTTTGCCAGAGTGCCGATATTTGTTTTAAAGATCATGGAAAAATCATCCTTAAAGGAGGTTTTCCTTTTATTACTGGCTTTAATTCTAAGTTCTTCTAAATCGTCTAATGATACGTCTAATGCTTCTGCAATCGCGGATTTTTGTTCTCTGGTTAGAATAACATTTGTATTTATCATATTATCTCCTTTTGTTGTTTATCTGATAATATATATTGCATATTTTATTTAATTGTCAAATTTTTATTCACAAAAACACAAATTATTTTATCAATATTGATATATGGAGTATTAAAATAAATACTATGGGTGGTAGATTTAATGTTTCAGGTTATAAAATAAATAAATTTACTTCATGGAAGTCATTACCGCTCATCTGATGTAATATTATGATTTACTTAGTTTTATTTTGTTTGTCTTTCGCAAGATAAAAGATAAATAAAGAAATAAGAAACCATAGCATTACAATACTAATTGGATCTGCCATATTGTCTTGCTTGATTCAATATCGAATATATCCATTATGCTTATGTGTATAAATGTAATGAAGTCTGCGCAACTTCAGTGTTGCGCCATTGGACTTCGGTCATCATTATTTTTTTTTGGACTAAATGTAAATAATCACGCTATATACAGATATCTGGAGTTAAATGAATGAGCAAGGTTGTCGCAGAAGAGCTTAGATATCAGAATAACTGAAAATCATTGTATTACATGATTATAAAAACCGGCTTTCGCCGAAAACCTCTGGAAAATTATTTCTACTTCAGCGAGTGAGTGCTTTGTGCACTCAGCGGTGCTGCAAGAAAGTCCGTAGAGAAGTATAAACCAATATCTTCGTATCAGTATACGGGGCGTAAGCCAGTGCGAAGCACTTTGTCATAAATATCCGTCGAAGGTTTTTTATTAATTGGTTTTAAATTCGATTAAAGGAGCATCGTTTTTAACTTAAATATATTATTCTTTTGTTTTCCATAAGCGAGATAAAAATCATTTCTCATTAGTAATGACATAAAAATATTTTGTTTTAGATGTTGACTTTTTATGTTGGCATGATAGTACTTGATTATAAAACTAAAAAAGGATCAAGCTATGTGCAATAATATTACTCTTTCTCAGGAAGAAAAATTTATCAAGTTGATTGATAAATATATCACTCAGCATCGTGATCATACTATAAATGCTGTTTTTTACCGAAAGCTGTATGTGCTTTTCGTCGGATATCATCTTAAATATTATTACTCAAGTAAGCAATACTGCAACTCGTGTTTTCATGTGGATAATATTATGCAGATGTTCACAGGTGTAGTTTCTTCACTCAAGGCTAATGTGCTAACAAAGCTCAACAATAGTCATACAATGCTTCATTGCTTGAACGGGCTTGTGGATTACATTTCCGCTAACCTCATGGAGGTTGAACAACTCTATGCAGATTTACTGGCGCAATATGAAAGGAAAAGTATTTCTCATTCGTTGGATTTTATACCACCACCTATGGGTGGCAGAAAAAGACTGTGAGAATACGGGAATAAGAGTTATTCGGAACTTTCAGTTCAAATTAATTAGCGGGTAAGAAAAGCAGGAGTTGGTTATCCAAGCTCCTGCCTGAATGAAGAATTTGCTGAAATTTTACTTATTATGGGATTTATTTTATTGAATAAACAGAACCCTGTCTGCATAGATTTTTTTAAGTATACATATAAGAACAATACAGCTTACGAAAAACGTAATGACTGAGACTGGAGTGTTTCCGGTCAATGAAAATGCTAACCATGCGAGACCGAACGCCACGAATTGAAATAGAAATGCCACTATGACCGGGCTTTCGCCATAGACCACTTTTGCATGGCATCCAATGCATATTTTTACACCGTGGGGACTTTCCTTAAAGCAGAAGGGGCATCGAACTGTCTGGTTACTCATTGTGACTCCGTGGCCTAAATTAAGTTGATGTCTTTTTGACCATTCTCGATGAATAATTCTCTTTAGTAAAATTGCTTGTACCGATCGATGATTATCATGTGATAGATTTTAACTATCATAATCAAAATAATGATCTGTATAAACGATCAATAATTTATTGACTAAATTACATTTGTGAACTAAAGGTGGTGTGGCTTGTAGCTGTGAAATTTCCTAACTGATTGTTCTGAAAGCTGTTTGTCAAAAGACTCAAGGTTTTGTGCAAGTAAGTGAAGATGATAAATTTGTCTAAAGGGACGAGCGGTCGCATACAACAGAGAACTATCCAACTGTCTGAGCAGTTGTATGAGCTTGCTAAGAAATGGAAGCCACATCTGGAAGTGGGATTGGTGTTGTCTGGATATCTGATGGGCCGTAAAGCGTAGTTTTTGGTTCAACTGGATGGTTTGGGAAAGTTCATTCTCCCTTTCATTTCTGACTTGCTCGTCGAGTTGTAGTAGTTTATCGAGAATAGTTTCTCTGCTGGGATGTTGTGCTTCTGGCTGTTTACAAGGAGCTGGAGCAAATTTAGATCTTGTATTAAGTAGTTTTACATGTCCAGGCGAGTAATCAATAAGTGTCTGAATATTTGACCAGGCATACCTTTTCCCAAGCTGCGAAGCCTTGAAGGCAATTCCCTGAAATTCAAATGAAAAACCATTCATTTTGCCCGTCGAAGCAATGTTGGGCTGGCAGGTTACACCCACTTGTTCCAGTTGCTGAATGAACGATAACAAATCTGGGTGATTGGCTAACACATTATCGATGCAAGTTTGCAAAGCGGCTTTTGGGCAGGGAGTTGCCGTTCGTTCAGAGAGCATCTTTTCGTTGCGCGAAAGCTTCTTTATGCTCTGAGATCGTCGGTTTGAAGTAGTCGCTGTTTCTGTGAGACCATGTATTCTTTCAAGCTCACTGATAATTCGAGTGCTGGCAAGGTTCTCATTTTTTCCCAGATACAACTTTCCGTCAGTAATATCGATACGACTGGCAATAATGTAAATATGCTGTCCCGCCTCATCATTATGAAGAACATAGCAACGAAGATGTGTATCATTAAAACCCATACGGGACATATAGTCGTCGGCTACGGTTGCCCATTGTGCTTCTGACAATTTTTCTCCATCCGGTAAGCGAAGAGAGTTGTGCCATACCGGTTTTTTGATATCAGGTCGTAAAAGTTTTGTTTGTCCAAACTCGCGAATAAGGTCAACGATATGGTTGCCAGCCATATTGCCACCAATAACCCTGGGATCAGTTTTATGGTGTGAAGCGGGTTCAAGTGCATAGACAACTACTCCTGTAAATTGCTTACCTCTCTTGATTTTCTGCATACCTTTCATTTGTATTACTCCAAAAAGTTGAGGGAAGTAGAAGAGTGCGAAGTGTCTGCACCTGCCGTTTGATTACATGCATTTCTGTCAGGGTTGGATCGCTGTCTGGACTTTTACCATCGAGGTATGTCAGCAGGCGATTTAAATCTTGTGAAAGGCGACCAAGCTCTACCCATGCACTTTTATTAATCTCTGGTAATACCAAAGGAAGTTTATTCAGCGAAGCCATCCTGAGCCATTCTCCTTTTTTATAGGAACCTCTTTTTTCTTCCAGAATAGATAATTCATTTTCATTTAATCTGACACTTACACAGTATGATCTGATTTCATTCTCTGGTAACCGTTCAGTATGAAATTTCCCCCTTCTCGATGTTTTTGTTAAATCAGGCTGTTGTTTTTGAGGATTATAATGCATATAAATACCTAAATTTTAATCGTGTCATGAACCATATATAAAAGATAATAATAAAACGTCAAGTGTATAATCGTGAAAAAATAAACACCGGATAAAGGAGTGTCTTAAAATAGTTTAAGACTTACCCGGTTTAGATTTAGATATATAGTCTTGAGTCTGTTATTGATATTTCACATTGAATTCATATTTCTAATATACCTCTATTATCTATACTGTATCCTTTTGAACCGTTTAGGTAACCTGGATTTAGTTGTAATGATCTTTATTGTTTTTCTTATTGATTTAGTTTTTTTCATTGTTGCTTATTCCCCATTATGCTATTTTTCTATAAATATTGTTATTAAATTGATGTTCTTTTATTCCTAATACTTCGTCATAGATTCGTGAAAAGGTAAACCATGATATTTCTTTTTGTTCTCGCTTTTTATCCAAATAAATAACATTGCAACCACGGAAGGAGAATGATTTCCAGAAAACAACTGAGTTAATATTTTTAAGAAACAGTATGAAATCTTTGATCGTTTCTTTCTTGGTCATGCCATAAGAGAAGTGTGCGTAAATTGAGAATATAGTTAGAATGTTTCTCTCTGTAATCATATGACGAGAGAAATAGGTAAGATAGAAATCATGGTCATAAGTGTAGCTTTTGCAGAAGCTTGAAAAATGTGGGTTGTACAATCTATAAAGATCTACATTTTTGTGCGTTTTAGAAAGATAACTTGTGAAGGTTGAGTAGTTTTGTTTTTTCATTTTTATTCTCCTTTATTGTTTTTGTTAAAGAGAATATATATTAAGAAATAAATAAAATTCAAATTTATTTTGTCATGATGAAAACATATAAGAGTTTTTATTCTATTTTTAAAGAAATAATGCATTGTTTAATAACATGAAATTTTATTTTATCAAAAAGTGCTATTTAATATTTGAATGCCAATTATTGGGTGGTGTTTATATTTTTCATGTAATATATAACTTTTAATTATCACTGAGGCCAAGAAGGAAACATTCGGCGTGAAATCTTTTTTTTATATGGTTGGGGAGAGGGGGAAGTTCCTTCCCCCTAAACTCATTAGAGGTAACTTTCGTCCTCTTCATAACGACAGTCAACGTAATATTTCCCATCTTCACGCTGGGACCATCTCTTGATCAAGCCTGCTTGCTGTAGGGCAGAAAGGAATCTGTCTGAGTTTAAGTTTTTACTTGGATTCAATGTCGCACTTTTTTGATTGAATATTTTTGAAAACTCTCTTTCGGTAAGCTCGTTAGTCAAATGTGCAATCTCAGTTCTTTCTCTAAAACCTAATTTTAATAGTCTGACAATCTGGTCTATTGTAAAGCTATCATCCGTAGACAAAGCAATTAAATCGATTAAGGTTTCATGAGGCATTGTTAACTCATTCAGGAAAGATTCATCATAGCTTTCATGATAGCTATATAATAGAGAAGCTTTTTCCTTAACTGTGAATTGCTGTGAGGAATTAATTGCAGTTAGCATTTTCTCAAGTAAGGTGTTGTCACTATCTTCACACAGGTAATAATCCGTCTTAGCAAAAAATATTTCTTTAAATTTTGAGAACCAAAGAACGAAAGTATTAATTGTTTCTGTTTCTAATGATTTTACTTCAGTATTGGAAATGAAACATTGTGCAGCCAGTTTAAAAGATTCATCATTTAACTCTACTTTGTTATTTTTTATCAAACGAGAGAAGTTGGCTATACTTAATCGGTCGTCCCAGTAATGGACATTGATATAGATTGGAGCCAACACAGCTGCGTAAGTTATGTCTTTAAGTTGATCATTACAAATAACTTTCATGTAAAGGCAGTTATAACTATCACCGTCGGTCAAATTTAGTTCTTGTTGGCTCAAGGTCTGTGCGTGAGTCTCAAGATACTCAGTTAGAACTTTAAGATCGCAGTCTTCACAGATATAATCTATTAAGACTTCCCATTCAGGAGAAACATGCTCGTAGCTAAAGAAAAGATCATGATAGGAAATTTTATTGCCATCAATATCAAGACGTTCTGGGAATACGTCTAAGTTTGTTACCGTAAACTGCATTTTTTTCAAGATCTCGACTTTAAGTCTATTGCTTAAATCTGAATGAGTGAGTACCACAATAATAGCCTCAGTGTTCTCTTTTGAATATATGAAAATATCTTGAACAAATTTATCAATGTTATCATTTACATATGATTTTAAACTGGATAATTGATATCTTTCAATTATTGACCACGGTAATTCATCTACCTGTTCACAAGTTATATTTTCATGCTGTAGTAACCCAGCTACGACCACTCTATAATTGATTCTATCTAAGCTATACATTTGGTTGTCAGCAATAAAGAGTAATGCTTGATTTTCAGATGGAGTTACTGGCATGGAAATATCTTTATAGACAACACCAAGTTGTTTGATATTGTTAAGGAATGATGGAAGATCATCGTCTTCGACGAAAGCGATTAAATTAAATCCTTGCTTTACAATATATTGTTGGTAATTTTTCTGATCGATAGAAATACTTGGAGAAACTAAGGCTATCATTTTAGTAGTAATAGACGTAATGATATCGTTATTGTCCTGCTCTTCAAGCACTGTAAGCATTTTATCCAAATAGCGATTTTCACCTAAAGCAAAGGCTACTAACCGGTTAAAATAACTGGGGTCGTAAAATCGTGATTCTAATATATTAAATATGGAGATAATATCTGTTGAGGATTCACGGAAAATCATTGCAATCATTTCTGATAAGGTCTTATTGTTACTGCTATTAACATTATCAAATAAATACGATACTATTTGATAGTGGATGGCACCATTGCGATATTGATAATGTTGTTCAATTAGTTCAGTTAAAACATCTCCAGGGTTATCCAGCGAGAAATTTCGATTTACTTCTTCACAACTCATATATCGACCGACTGCTTTTATATAGTCATTGTCATTAACAGAGATACTTCCTTGATGAAATATTGACCGAAACATCATGTAATCCTGCATAATGTAGCCATTGGTCAGTAAATAATAAAGAACTTCGAACCCGCCAAAACGAAATCCATCACGGATTGATTCTATTTGTTCAGCATCAATGATTGAACGGTCGTCACATTTTTCAATATAGTTTTCGGCAATCGTTTTGAATTTTTCCCAACCAATTAACTTTATTAATTCCGATAAAGTAATTGCATTTCGGGTACGAATATTTTCTTTGATTTCCTCAAGGCTTTTGATGGCAATCTGATATTCATTATTTTTATCTTCTGCAACTACGTTAACTCTTTGGTTATATTCATCCATTATATGAGTCGTGTCTATTTCTACAAAATATGGCTCTCTATTATTATTATAACCTATGAAGGATTGTGCTGAGTTATTAAAAAAACTTACAAACTCACTTTCATTTTGGTAAAAGCTCTCAGGGGAGTATTTGTCGTAATTTAAGCTATAGTGCCTGTTCTTTTTGGCAAAGGATATCAACGACCATAATTGAGGTGATATGAATCTACTAATAATCTGTTTACGGAGGTCAGCATCTGAATTTACAGATTCTTTTTTTAATAATGCTACTTTGATATTTAGTTCTTGAAGTTTGCTGTCCAAAGAATTGAAATAACTTTCATGTAATTTACGTAGACGGTAATCATTAATAAAGTTATAAAGAACACCTGTTTTTTTATCTGTTAAATTATAATCTTGGGCATAGGTATTTTTATAAAATATTAAAGAGAAAATCTTTGCATGATTCTTGTTATCATCAACAACTTTTCTGAATAGATTGAATTCATTAACTATATTTTGCAGGGAACGCATATCACTAATATAAAGTGACATCTGTTTAAGAAGGGCTTTCTCATTTGATGGGAAATCAATTAATTTATTATTTAAATGAGTGTAGGCATTTCGAGTATCCATGACTGGTATCACAGGTAAGATGAAATCAAAAAATTTAGTTCTTATGTCTACTCCAAGAAAAATATCATCCCGGCAAGCATAAACAAATCTCACAGGTGAATTATATAGGTTATTATTTACTATCTGATTAATTTCTCTTAGTTTTATAAATACCTCTGTATTACCTAATCGGTCCAAATCTTCAAACACAACAATTTTATATTGAGATTGAGAAAAAAAGTAAACTATTTCGTCCAAGCAATTATTTAGCAGAGAGGATGGTTCTTGAGTGGACATATCGGCACTTGCTTGGAGAAATGCGATTTTGCTTAACTTTATCTTTTTATCGAAGATCCCTGCTTTAGATGCAACTCGTACTATAAAAAATAATGATATTATACTTAAAATAATGCTGATTATTAACCTTTCCGGATAAGCATTTATGATTGTGTTAAGTACTCCATTTTCAAGTGAAAATAATGAAAGGATCTTTCTTGGGAATACGACGGTAGTCAATAATATTAGTGGAGCTACAACTGATAACACTGTAAAAAAAAGAGATGTTACATGTTTCTTATTTCTATTCTGAATTCGATCTATACGTGAGTCTGGTAACTTATCTTTATTTTCTTTATACAAAATCTGTTGGAGTATACTCATTTCAATTTCAGAGTTATCCAGCAGATTTTTATCGCTTTTACCTGATAGCGAAAAATCAGCCAGCGAAACAGTAATGAAGTCCTTTTTAAGTCGACTTTGCAGATAAGATAATATTACAGTACTTTTTCCTGCGCCATAAGGGCCTGTGATAGCGATGTTTTTTACATCTTGTTTTGTAAATGCAAAATCCAGTGCATCGAAGTAGGGTTTAACACTGTCATCGGTAATTATTTTTGGAGTTAATGTATCATAACCTACTTGCTGATCAGTGTGTGCATCAATTACTTTTTTTGATAAGCAATGTCTTTTGATTTTTTCCAGCAGAGCCATGTCCATTCCTTAAGTTTCTGCAAAAAGAGGGCTCACGAGCCTAAGTAACTATAAAATAGCACCTAATTATACTTTATTTCCACAGATTTAAAGGAAAATGAATGCAACACAACGGGATCTTGTCAGTCAGCCTTAAGTTAGGATTGTGTAAATTTTTGTATGCACTGAGAGATTAGCTTGCACTCCTGTTCTTGATTATTAATTTTTAAAATTGGCAA
This sequence comes from Klebsiella sp. JB_Kp031, assembly GCF_040064295.1. Lineage (NCBI taxonomy): Bacteria > Pseudomonadati > Pseudomonadota > Gammaproteobacteria > Enterobacterales > Enterobacteriaceae > Klebsiella > Klebsiella sp. JB_Kp031. The sequence goes on along the minus strand of NZ_JBEAJW010000026.1, from coordinate 71,673 downwards.
AAATCAGTAAGGTTTGAAGCCAAGCAAGTCGAAGCAATGGCACACATGTGGACTCGCTTTTCTTTTCCAACCAAAGGGCGGAAAAGCAAGGTCAACCCGAAGAAGCATACGCAGTAGCTTCGTAGGGTTAGCCCTTGCTTATCTTATAATTGGCATTAGTCATTAAAGAACAATAAGATCTTCGCTTGCACAAGCGAAGCTATAATATAGATCTGGCGATTAATTATTATAAAAATATTTAACCAAAACCTATTGACATAAATAAAAAATAAGTTATTTATTAAGTATGCCATAAATAAAAGAGTTTTTATGCCATACGTCTCCTGCACCATGTGCAGTTAATATACTACTTGCCCCATATATGGGGATATTGGAAAGGTTACTTTGTTTTTGAAGTAGCCTTTCGTCCTTCAAGGCTCACCATCGCTTTTTGCTCCTACCGAAGCCAACCGAATTGAAGAACCTTTTCTATCTGAAACGACTTCGAACACCCGGTTAAGGTCCAAAAATTGTATCCCATACGTAGACCAAAGAAAAATATACTATAATTACTGTATATTTTTCATTATCTTAGGTTTGATACTCAGATACTGCTGCATCATCGGCGTGTGGGCGTCGAGATTGTCAATTGTGCTCATGGGGTGTTATCCAGATCCCTGATTTGAAATGGCTGCGATTTTGTTGTTTTCGTCGTTATCACATGGATGAGACATGATAACGGAGATGGGCAGGCGAGGGAAACTGACGAACGCGCGCGGCGCGATCCGGATTCCGGTTGCGCCGCGCGGGGGTTACGGCGCCAGATAGACCTGGGGGGCCGCGTTGTCCGGATGCTGGCCGAGGCGGACATCCGCCCCGTACCAGCGATGGATAACTGGCTGCTGGATCACCTCCTGCGGCGTGCCCTGGGCGACCAGATGGCCCTGGTGAAGCAGCAGGATGCGGTCGGCCCACAGGGCGGCGAGGTTAAGGTCATGCAGCACCACGCACACGTGCAGTTGCCCGCCGGCGGTGAGCCGTTTGAGCAAGCGCAGCAGATACTGTTGATAGTAAAGGTCCAGCGCCGAGGTGGGTTCATCAAGAAACAGCCAGCCCTGCGGCGCGCCGTCGCGCCACAGCTGCGCCAGACAGCGGGCGAGCTGTACCCGCTGCTGCTCGCCACCGGAGAGGCCGGGATAGCGGCGGCCGGCAAGGTCATCGCAGCCGGTGACGGCCATTACCGCCGCCAGCACCGCCGGGTCCGCGGTCGGACCCCACGGCGAGCGCCCCATGGCGATGACCGTTTCCACCGTCCAGTCAGCCTGCAGGGCCGTGCGCTGCAGCATGACCGCCCGCCAGCGCGCCAGCGCCTCGGGTGACCATTCCTCCAGCGGCGTGCCCGCCAGATGGCGAGTGCCGCTATCCGGAGTCAGGTACCCGGTAAGCAGCCGCAGCAGGGTGGATTTGCCTGCGCCGTTCGGCCCGATAAGCGCCGTCATCTCGCCGCCGCGCAGCGCGACGGAGACGTTGTCGATAATCTGCCGCTGGCCGAGGCGAAGCGCCAGCCCCTGCGCGCAGTATTCATTAGCCATGTTTGAGATTCTCCCGACGAAAGACCAGCCACAGAAACCAGGGGGCGCCCAGCAGGCTGGTGAGCAGACCGACCGGCATCTCCGCTGGCGCCGCTACGGTGCGGGCCAGGGTATCGGCCAGCAGAAGCAGGATGGCGCCGGCCAGCAGCGAGCCGGGGATCAGCCCGCGATGGTCCGGTCCCAGCCACAGGCGCATCAGATGCGGCACCACCAGGCCAATAAAGCCGATGACTCCGCTGATGGCCACCGCCGCGGCCACCAGCACCGCGCTGCACAGCAGCAGCCAGCGCTGCAGCGCCCGCACGTTGACCCCGAGATAGTGCGCCTCTTCATCGCCGAGCTGCAGCAGATTCAGGCGGGAGGCCATCCACCACACCGCCAGCGCCGCCGGGATGATCAGGGTCGTAGCCACCAGCAGGGTCGGCCACTCGGCCTGGCCCAGGCTGCCCATGCCCCACAGCGACAGCTGGCGCAGCTGGGCGTCGTTGCTCAGCCAGGCCAGCACGCCGACCAGCGCCCCGCACAGCGCGTTGATGGCGATCCCTACCAGCAGCAGGCGCGACAGCGAACCCTCCTCCGCCCGGCTGAGGATAAAAATCACCACCATCACTGCCAGGCTACCAATAAACGCCGCCAGCATCGGCATATACAGGGCGATCAGCCCCGATGCGGAAAGCGGGAGCACCAGCCAGCAGGCCACCGCCAGCGCGGCGCCGCTGCTGATGCCCAGCAGGCCCGGGTCGGCAAGCGGGTTGCGAAACAACCCCTGCATCACGCAGCCGGAGAGGGCCAGCGCCGCGCCCACCAGCAGGGCCAGCAGCACCCGCGGCAGACGGATGGTCAGCCAGATGTGGCGCAGCATCTCATCCCCGGCGGGCAGCATGCTGGCCAGCGGCAAACGCATCGCGCCAAGGGTGGTGGCGAACAGCGTCAGCGAAACCAGCAGTAGCGTCATCATCAGCAAACGGCGGGTGAGTGCAGGGCGCATCAGGGCAGTTGCTCCGCTTTTTCACGCAGCGCGATAATTGCCTGCGGGGTGCGCGGCCCAAAGCCGAGCAGGGCCATGTCGTCGATCGTCAGCAGCTGTTTATGGCGACCCGCCGGGGTCTGCGCCAGGCCGGGCAGGCTCCACAGCCCGGCTTCGCCGCCCATCCCTTTGAGACCATCGGCGGAGATCACCACCAGATCCGCCTGGCTGGCGGCCACTCCCTCCTGCGACATCGCCCGATAGTGGTCGAAGCCCTGCATCGCGTTCTGCAGACCGGCGGCGCGAATGGCTCCATCGGCCGCGGTGTGTTGCCCGGCCACCAGGGTATTCATTCCGCCGTGGCTGAGAATAAACAGCACCCGCCTGGCAATCGGCTGCGTTGGAATGGCGGCGATCTGCTGCTGAAGCTGCTGGCGCAGCGCGTCGCCTGCCGGGGTTTTGCCTAATGCTTCGGCAATGACGGCCACTTTTTTATCGATCGCGGCCAGGTTTTCGCCGCCAGGCACGTTAACCACCTTCACGCCGCTCGCCTGCACCTTTTGTAAGACCAGCGAGGGCTGCGCCTGGGCGCTCGCTAACACCAGCTGCGGACGTAATGCGAGGATCCCCTCAGCGTTCAGCTGCCGCAGGTAGCCGACATCCGGCAGTTTTTGCGCCGCCGGGGGCCAGCTGCTGGTGCTGTCCCGGGCGACCAGGCTCTGTTGCGCGCCAAGGGCATAGACGATCTCAGTGACATCTCCGCCGAGGGTGACGAGCCGCTCCACAGCGGCGTGGCTCAGCAGCGGGAAGGCGATGAGAAGCAGTAACCAGCGCATCATGCGGGCAGTCCTTCGCGGGTCAGACGATCCACCTGCTGGCGCCATTGCCCCTGCTCGGGGTGGCCCTCGCTGCGCTGGCCATAGAGCTGGGCAATCTGGGTGCCGTCTTTGGCGAACAGCTCGACGCTGGTGACGTGTCCGTCTGAGGTCGGCTTACGGGTCACCCACACTTCATCGATGCTCTCTTCGCGCAGATGGAGGGTAAAGGTGGGATTGAAGATATTCAGCCAGCCGCGCATCGGCGCCAGCTTTTCCAGGGCACCGGTGAAAATCTGCACGCAGCCGCGATTGCCGACGAAGATCATGATTTCATTGCCCTCCTGGCGCACCGTCTCCAGTAACGCTGGCAGCGCATGGCGATCAACGCGGCAGGCGAGGTCGTCGCTCACCAGACGGAAGGCCTGCTGGCGGGAAAGCTGATATTTACGCAGCAGACCGAAGAACTGGTGTACGTCGGTCATCGCGCGCCAGTCGTTCTCCAGCGCGGCTCCATCGGCGCTCTCGGCATATTTCACCGGCTCCAGTGGGCGCAGGGTCAGCGGTGCCGGGGCCGCCACCCGATACTCCGCGATCAGGGTGTCCCAGGCCGCCATGTCGGTCTGCGTGGTCGCATAGACTTTCAGCAGGGCGTCACCGTGGTGGTCGAAAAACTGAATGCTCTGGCGACCGTTATCGTTCAGATGGAAGGCGCTGGCCCACTGGCTGAGGAACAGACGCAGGTCGAGCGCGCGCGGGTTGAGCACCAGCCCGGCGTGGCCGCTGAGGTGCTGGTGCGTGAACTGGCCGACCTGCTCATGCACGGCATACTCGTTGCGGCAGATGCATTTGGTTTCACCGACGCGCTCCAGGGCGGCAATCAGCGCCCGGGCGTCATCGCTCAGGCGCACGGCATCATGGCCGAGGCGGGCGGCGGTCAGTTCGGCTTCGCTGATCCCCATTTCCGCGGCGATATCGCGGGCATATTTCGCGGCGCTGGCCGCTTTGGTGGCCTGGTAGCGCTGCCACAAATCGGGGTGGGCATTGGGCATAATTATATCCTTCTCGATGATCAATATCCCCGGCCGGTGGGCCGGGGCAGGTGAGTGGTTATTCGGGCAATCAGAAGTCGACGTTGACTCCGAGCTGCCAGGTGCGGCCCGGCATCACCGCCAGCGCTTTATCGTTGGCGTCCTGGTTGGTGCCGGTCTCGATATTGCGGCTGCTCAGGTAATCCCAGTATTTACGATCGGTGAGGTTGTAGACCCCGCCATTGAGGCGCACGTTTTTCGCTACCTGCCAGTACGCGGTCCAGTCCAGCATGCCGTAGCCCGGCACGCGCATATAGTCGCTGCTGGCATCGGTGATGGCGGATCCGCTGTTGCTGTAGCTTTCGCGATTGGTGGCGGTCGCCTGTTTCCCTTTGACGAAGGTCGCCGTCAGGGCGGTGCCGTAGCGTTTCGCCGGATCGTCCCACGCCACGCCGACGATGGCTTTCATCGGCGCCACGCTGTCGAGGTCGACGTATTTATCGCCGCTGTAGCTGGATTTCGATTTCCCTTCGCTATAGCCGAGGGCGAGGGTGGCGCTCAGGCCGTCCACCTGCTCATACCAGGTGCCAAAGTTAAATTTAGTGCTGATTTCACCGCCGTAGATATAGGCTTTATCGCGGTTTTCCGCCTGATAAATGGTGTAGATATTCGACGGCACGTTGGTGAACTGGCCCGGATTATTCGCCCGGGTATAGCGGGTATAGGCGATAAAGTTCTTATAGCTGTTGTAGAACAGCGCCGTGCGCAGAGTGATGCCTTCGGTAACTTCCCCCTTCAGTCCCCACTCAAGATTATCGCTGGTTTCCGTCTTCAGATCGGTATTGCCGATCAGGGCATACTGCTGGCTGCCGGCGTAGCTGGAGCCAAGGTTCCAGGAGCCATACAGCTGGCTGGCGTTGGGGAACTGCGCCCCGCGCTGGTACTGCAGGTAGGTCATCAGACGCGGGGTGAGGTCGTACTGGAAGGTCAACGACGGCAGAACCTGGGTATCGCTGTTTTTACCATACAGCCTGGCCACTGACGATTCGGTCAGCGCGCTGCTGTTGGCGGCGAGGTCGGACAGATTTTCCGGCTTCGTCGATTGATGCACCACACGCACGCCGGGAATAATGGCGAAATTGTGGCTATCGAGATCGAAGTTGATCTTATCCTGAACAAAACCGCCGAGGGTGTAGCTGCGGCTATCCGCCTCCGGCTGCATGATCTCGCTGTAAACGCTGGGGATTGGCGACTGGCTGAACGGCCGCTGGGTTTTGCTGGTGCTGGCGTTAAAGCCGGCGCTCAGATCGTGGCGGCCCAGGGTTTTCGCCAGTGCGGTCTGCAGGCCCCAGGTGTCGGTGTCGTAGTTGGAGTTCACCGTCTGCATTCTGCGGGTGACGCTGTCCGGCATATACGTCCAGTCATGGGCTTCGGTATGCTGGTAATAGATTTTACTGGAGACGCTGTCGAGGTAGTCATTCATCGGCGTCCAGTCATCCTTCAGGCTCAGGCCCCAGCGCCGGGTCTGGCTGGTCTGGTTGGCGGTGCCGATGGTGCTGTTGCCGCTGGAGTCCCAGGTATCGTAGTGGGTGTGGTTGGTTTTATGGTAATAGTCGAAGGTGCTGGTTAGCTTGTGCTCGTCGTTGGGCTGCCAGATCCCGGAGGCCAGAAAGGCATCGGAGTGCCAGTTCGCCGGGTAGGCATCGACGGTGCCGCTGTTATTTTCGGTTTCCTGACCATCGCGGCGGCTGTAGACCAAAATGCCGCGCAGGAACTCATCGCCGCCGGCGACGGTCACCCCGTTGTGCCAGCTGCGAGCCGCGGAGTCGTAGCCGCTGCGATAGCCGAAGGCGCTGGTTTTGCCCGGGCGCAGGTAATCATCCGCCGATTTCGGGCGGAAGGAGACATTCCCCCCGATGGCGCTGTTGGCCGTTTCCGTCGAGGTGGCGCCGGACTGGATATCCACGCTGCCGTACATATAGGGGTCGATATAATCGCGGCCGATGCCGAAGGTGTTGAGCCCGGCGCGACCGACGTAGCCGCGGCCGGTGGCGTTGGGCTGGGCGATACCGTCCACGTCGATGCCGACGCGGTTGCTCTCCATACCGCGAATGTTGTAGCCGGTGTAGCCCCCGTGGTCGAAGCCGCTTTTGCCGTTGCCGGAGCCGCCGCTGGCCCCGGTGGCGCTGATGAGCGGCTCATAGCGCATGATTGAGCCGAAATCGTTAGCGCCTTTATCCTCCAGCTCCCGGGCGCTGATGCTGTGCTCGTTACCGGCTTTTTGCGCCGGCGCGGGAGCGGTGACGGTCATTTGTTCCGAGGTGTCATCCACCGCCTCGCCGCCGATGGCGGAAGTGCCTGCTGCGACGGCAGAAGTTTGATAAATTGCTGCAAGCAAAGAGGTCACCAGCAGGCGTTTTTTACACCCTGCTGCTGACGGAGTCGATTTGTACATAGTCGCCACGCCTTGATCGTTATTAGTATCGGCTCACGCGTTACTTCCAGAGTTGCAGGTTGCTCCGTCTTTTCCGTTGCGGATAGGGTCTAACTCCATTTGTTGATTGCGAATGGTAATGATAGGTATTATCGTTTGCAACAAAATATTGATGTATTCCTCATTTAAACTGCACATTGTTTACACTGTGCCCTTTCAGCCTGAGCGAGATGACGATGAATTCAAAAGCGGCTATCACCATCACCTATTGTTCCCAGTGCAACTGGATGCTGCGCGCCAGCTGGATGGCGCAGGAGTTGTTACACACCTTCAGCACCGATATCGCCTCGGTGACGCTGGTGCCGGGCACCGGCGGGATCTTCACTATCGATATCGACGGCCAGCAGATCTGGGAGCGCAAGCAGGATGGCGGCTTTCCGGATGCGGCAGAGCTGAAACGCCGGGTGCGCGATGTCTGCTTCCCGGAAAAAGCATTGGGGCATGTTGATAAACCCGCTAACCCGACCTGATCGTTAGGAAAGCGGCTGCGTGGCCGGCCTAAAAGGTGTATTATTGATGCATCTTTTTGTGGGGAGGGAAATTGACGGTGGGCAAACGCATCGAACGTGAAAAGCAGACGATCGGTCGGATGATTGGGCTTTATCAGCGCCGCTGTCCGGAGGCCCGCGACGACGCCGAACACTATCAGGCGCTGAACGCCTACGCCGATAAGCGCCTTGATAAGTGCGTGTTTGGCGACAATAAACCGGCCTGCAAGCAGTGTCCGGTGCATTGCTACCAGCCGGCGAAGCGCGAAGAGATGAAGCAGATTATGCGCTGGGCCGGGCCGCGAATGCTCTGGCGTCACCCGATCCTGACCCTTCGCCATCTGCTGGATGACAGGCGGCCGGTGCCGCCGCTGCCGGAAAAATACCGACCGAAAAAATAGCGGCCTTCCCCGGCCTGCGCGGCGCGCAGCCGGCGGACAACTCGCGTTTTTTGTAGCCCCGGTAAGGCGTTAGCCGCCGCCGGGGATGGTTGCTGAAGTTTTCTGTTTCCGGCTATCCCGGATCGTGCTTGCCACAAAGGCGACCACAAACAGCGCGGTGAACAGCACCACGATAGTCGGCGCCGGCGCGCTATCGAGATAAAACGCCAGCCACACCCCTCCCGCCGAGCAGCAGACCGCCACTGCCACCGCCAGCAGCAGGGCGTGGATAAAGCGCCGTACCAGCAGGAGCGCGATCGCCCCGGGGGCAATCAGCAGCGAAATCGACAGAATAATCCCTACCGACTGCAGCGTCGCGACGATGGTCAGGGCGATCATGCACAGCAGGCCGTAGTGCAGCAGCCCGCCGCGCAGGCCGCTGGCTTTGGCCTGCGTCGGATCGAAGGCGTGCAGCAAAAAATCCCGCCATTTCAGCCCGATAATCAGCGCTATCACCAGCGCGATAGCCGCCGTTTGTCCAATATCGCTGAGGGAGATCCCCAGCATGTCGCCGAACAGAATATGGTCGAGATGGACGTCGGACTGGATCGCTACGTACAGCACCAGCCCGGCGCCAAACATGCCGGAGAAGACAATTCCCATAATGGTATCGCGTTTGAGGCGGCTGTTATCGTCAAGAAAACCGGTCGTTACGGCGCACAGCAGCCCGGCGATAAACGCGCCGATGGCAAAGGGGATGCCGATAATGTAGGCCAGCACCACGCCGGGAAAGACCGCGTGGCTCATGGCGTCGCCCATCAGCGCCCAGCCTTTAAGCACCAGAAAGACCGACAGCAGCGCGCAGGGCACGGCGACGACCATCGATACCGTTATCGCGTTGACCATAAATGGAAACTGAAACGGAGCCAGGAACAGATTCAGCATGCGGCCTCCCTGGCGCGGCGGCGGTTGGCCAGCAGGCCATGCTTCGGCGCAAAGATAAAGGTGATGAGGAACAGCAGCGTTTGCGCCACCACGATAATGCCGCCGGTGGCGCCGTCGAGATAGTAGCTGAGCCAGGCGCCGAAGAAGCTGGTCAGGCTGCCGATGGCGACGGCGATGGCCAGCAGGCGCGGGAAGCGGTCGGTTAACAGCCAGGCGGTGGCCCCGGGAGTGACCACCAGGCAGATGACCAGAAAGGCGCCGACGGTCTGCAGCGCCGCTACGGTGCAGGCCGCCAGCAGGGTAAAGAACAGCAGCTTCAGGCCGCGGGTGTTCAGACCAATCGAGCGGGCGTGGTTTTCATCGAAGAAGGTCACCATCAGATCTTTCCACTTCAGCAGCAGGATCGCCATCGAGATAAAGCCGATCGCCGCCAGCTGGATAATATCCTCCGGGGCGATGGCCAGAATATTGCCGAGGATAATGGTCTGGATATTCACCGACGTCGGGTTCAGCGACACCATAAACAGCCCGATACCGAAGAAGGAGGAGAAGATCAGGCCGATAATCGCATCCTCTTTCAGCCGCGATCGCTGCTGCAAAAACAGCATACTGCCCGCCGCCAGGCCGCCGGAGAGAAACGCGCCGAGGGCAAACGGCAGGCCGAGCATATAGGCCCCGGCGACGCCGGGCACAATCGAGTGGGAAAGGGCGTCGCCAATCAGCGACCAGCCTTTGAGCATCAGGTAGCAGGAGAGAAAGGCGCAAACGCCGCCCACCAGCGCCGATACCCACATCGCATTGAGCATATAGTGATAGCCAAACGGCTCCAGCAGCCAGCTCATCGTGGTCCTCCCGCCGCGCGCCGGCTGATAAACGGCCGCTCGTCATCGGTGATAATCTGCGCTTCCGCGCCGGTGAGGGCGACGTGGCGCAGCACGCCGCTGAAAGCCCGCTCCAGATTCTCGGCGGTGAAGGTGGTTTCTGTCGGGCCGCTGGCCAGCACGGTGCCTTTTACCATCACCGTATAATCGCAAAACTCACTTACGGACCCGAGGTTATGGGTGGAGACCAGCATGGTGCAGCCCTCATCGCGTAGCTCGCGCAGCAGGCTGATGATCCGCGCTTCGGTCTGCACATCGACGCCGGTAAAAGGCTCATCCAGCAGGATCACCTGACCCTGCTGAGCGATGGCGCGGGCGAGGAAGACGCGCTTTTTCTGCCCACCGGAGAGCTCGCCAATTTGCCGATGGCGGTACTCGCTCATGCCCACGCGGGCCAGCGCGGCATCGACGATTTCGCGATCGCGCGGCTTTGCCCGCCGCAGCCAGCCCATATGGCCGTAGCGGCCCATCATCACCACATCCTCTACCAGCACCGGGAAGGACCAGTCCACCTCTTCCGACTGCGGGACATAGGCGACCAGATTCTGGCGCAGCGCGCGATTGACCGGCTGGCCGAGTATGGCGATCTCGCCGTGACCGATGCGCACAAAGCCCATCAGCGCTTTAAACAGCGTGGATTTACCCGAGCCGTTAACCCCCACCAGCGCGGCAATGGCGCCGCGTGGTACGCTGAACGAGGCGTCGCGCAGGGCGGTGTGGCCGTTGCGCCAGGTAACGGTGAGCTGGTCGACATACAGACCCGCTTGCGCTGTATTCATGGCTGTTTCCTCATCCCGTCCTGGATACCGTTGACGATGGTTTCGGTGGTGACGCGCAGCAGGTCGAGCCAGGTCGGCACCGGGCCGTCGGCGGCGCTCAGCGAATCGACATACAGCACGCCGCCGTAGTGGGCGCCGGCTTCGCGCGCCACCTGACGCGCCGGTTTATCGGAGATGGTGCTTTCGCTGAAAATGGTCGGGATCTGTTCTTTCTTCATGGTGTCGATAACCTTGCGCACCTGTTGCGGGGTACCCTGCTGGTCGGCGTTAATCGGCCACAGATACAGTTCGCGCAGGCCATAGTCGCGGGCCAGATAGGAGAAGGCTCCCTCGCTGGTGACCAGCCAGCGCTTATCCTCCGGCAGCTGCGCCAGTCTGGCCTGTAGTGGCGCCATCGTCTGGCGGATCTTCTCTTTGTAGGCCTCGGCGTTGCGGCGATAGGTGTCGGCGTGAGGCGGATCGTATTTCACCAGCGCGTCGCGAATATTATCGACATAGATCAGGGCGTTATCTGCCGACATCCAGGCATGGGGATTGGGCTTCCCGCTATAGGGGCCCGCGCTGATGCCCATCGGCTGGATCCCCTCGCTGACCACCACCTCCGGGACGCCCTGCAAGTGCTGATAAAAGCGGGCAAACCACCGTTCGAGATTGAGACCATTGCTGAGGATCAGCTGCGCCCCCTGCGCGCGTTTGATATCGCCGGGGGTGGGCTGGTAGTCGTGGATCTCCGCGCCCGGTTTGGTGATGGAGCTGACGACGGCGGCATCGCCGGCCACGTTCTGCGCCATATCGGCGATAACCGTGAAGGTGGTGATAACCCTGAATTTCTCCTGCGCCGAGGCCGGCGCCGCGGCCAGCAGGGCCAGCGCGCTGGCCAGCAGCAATGATTTCAGCGGTGTCAGATGCAGCATAGGATCCCTCGCAATGGTGTGGTTAATTTCTCAGCGTTTATAGCAATTGCTATGTTATATAGCACAAGCTATTTATAAATGAAAATAATTCTTATTTGCGTGCGGGGATAATAATGAGCCGGGAAACGAAAGCGCGAGAAAGGGGAGGCAAGGTTGGCCCGGCGCGAACCGGGCGGAGATCAAGAGATATCGGCGACCGACTGGCGCGGGATCAGGCGGCCGGCCAGCGAGCGGCCCTCGGCGGTGAACGTTGGCCGGTCGTCTATCAGGCTGCGAATACGCTGAATACAGTTATCCAGCAGCGCCTCCAGTGGCCATGAGATGCAGGTCAGCGGCGGATAGAGCAGCGAGGCGAGGGGGGAATCCTCAAGGCTCAGCAGGGAGACCTCCTGCGGGACGGCGATGGTGAATTCGCGCAGCAGGCGCATTGCTTCAGCCGCGTAGCGGTCGCGTTTAACGATAATGACTGAGTATTTACTGAAGCTGTTAATTAAGGTCAGCAGCGCCTGCTCGACATCATCGTTGGCCGTCAGCACCAGCTGGCGGTTAAAAGGAATGGAGTAGTTCTGCAGGACGTTGCGGTAGCCTTCCAGCATCTGGCGGCTGGCATCGTCGCTATCGCTGTCCACCAGCAGGGCGATGTTGCGGTGTCCCTTGCCAATCACATAGCGGCAGGCGCTTTCGGTGGCGAAGGCGAAGTCATAGCCCTGGCTGTTGCTTCCAGCGACGCCGAAGCGGTCAAAGGCGATAACGTTGCGCGGTGCGTCGGCGGCAACGGCGCCCAGCACCACCACCGCCACGCACTGGCGCTGCAGATCGTCGATCGCCGCCGCCTGCTCTACCGGGTCGCTGACGTACTGGACCAGCAGGCTTTTATTCAGCCCTTTCAGCGCCTGCGAGAGGAGCGGCAACAGACGCGCGCCGTGGCTCTCGTCCTGCGCGGAAATCACCAGGCCAACGTGGCTGGATGTCTGACTGGCGAGGTTTTGCGCGGCAAAGCTCGGGCGATAGTTGAGTTCTTCAACGGCCCGCAGCACAGCTTCCCGGCTCTCTTCGCGCACGCCCCGGGTGCCGGTCAGCACGCGGGAAACCGTCGCTCTTGAGACATTCGCTAATCTTGAAACATCATCAATCGTTGGCATGGCTTTTTCTGTCTGGACATTTTCGCCTAGCTTAACATACCTGCTGAAAAAAGTGTCTACCGAGGCCCGTCCGCGGCGCCGGGCAACCGGGGCAGCCAGGCCGCGCCGCGCACGCCGCTGGCGTCGCCGAAGCGGGCCGGTTTGATCTGCGTGCGGCAGCTGTCGGAGAAGATCCACGGCACGATGGCGGCAGGCAGATCGCGATAGATCTGGCTGACGTTGGACAAACCGCCGCCCAGCACAATCACCTGCGGGTCGAGAATGTTGATCACTGACGCCAGGCTGCGGGCAAAGGCGTCGATAAAATGACGCCAGTGGGCCAGCGCGCGCGGATCGCCGTTTTGCGCTGCGGCGACAATGGCTTCCGCACGCGCTTGTTCCCCGTAGCGGCGGGCGAAGCCGGTGCCGGAAACAAAGCTTTCGATGCAGTTCGTTTTGCCGCAGTAGCAGGGCTGCGGCGGGCCATCGCGCTCAGGAGTATAGCCCGGCAGCGGATTATGTCCCCACTCTCCGGCGATAGCGTTGGGGCCGCTGAGCAGCTGTTGATGAACGGCGATCCCGCCGCCGCAGCCGGTACCGATAATCACCCCGAAGACGGTGGTGGCGCCGGCGCCGGCGCCATCGACCGCCTCGGAAAGGGTGAAGCAGTCGGCATCGTTTGCCATCCACACGGGTTGGCCAAGCTGCTGCATGATATCCCGGCGCAGATCGTGGCCGTTGAGCACCAGGCAGTTGCAGTTTTTAATGCGTCCGCTTTGCGGATCGATAGCCCCGGGAAGGCCGATCCCCAGAGTGAACGGCTGCGGGCTGACCGCGCGCATATCGGCAATCAGGGTCAGCAGTTGACGCATAAAGGCGTCATAGCTCTCTTTGTGAGTTGGCCGACGCAGGCGCTGGACGCATTCGCCTGAGGGATCCAGCAGTACGGCCTCCATTTTGGTGCCGCCAATATCTATTCCAAGATATAACATAGTGACCTCGGGGAATCAGACCCGGCCAGCACGTCTGGCCGGGCAAGGCGCTAGGCGTGAAGCGGTTGCGCGCGGTAAATCGCAATCAGTTCGGCAATCAGCTCTTTCGCCAGAATGGAGGTCATCAGGTGATCCTGAGCATGGACCATCACCAGCGTCATTTTGGTTTTTCCCTCGCCTTCGTCAGCTTCGATAAGCTGGGTCTGCACAAGGTGAGCTTCGCGGGAATAGTGCGCCGCTTCCTGCATTTTGGCGTCGGCGGTGGCGAAATCACCCGCTTTAGCGGCGTGCAGCGCTTCGTAGCACAGGCTACGGGACTGGCCGGCGTTGATGATGATCCCCATCACCTGTTCTTCTAATTCCATGATTATCCTCTGAATCGTTAGCGTTAAGCGGTTTGCGCCGCGTTGTCAGCCTGGTCGACGGCGTTTTCACGCTCCTGGGCCAGCAGCTGTTTTTCGTAAGCTTTGAGAAATGGCAGGTACATCACCATGGCGGTGGCCATACAAATAAGGCACAGGATCACCGGGCTAAAGCTCCAGTTCGCCGCCCACGAGGCGCCGATAGGGGCCGGCGTCGTCCACGGCGTCATCGACACTACGCGGCTGACCAGGTCCAGCTTCAGCGCAAAGTACGCCAGGGTCGCGTTGACCATCGGCACCAGCACGAACGGCAGGAAGAACAGCGGGTTCATGATGATCGGCGCGCCGAACAGAATCGGTTCGTTGATGTTAAATACGCCCGGCACCACGCCCATCCGGCCAATCGTCCGCAGATGCACGGCCTTGCTGCGCAGCAGCATCAGCGCCAGCGGCAGGGTTGAGCCGACGCCGCCGATCAGCAGATAGTGATCCCAGAAGCCCTGGACATAGATGTGCGGGATAGCGGTGCCAGCGGCCATCGCCGCCTGATTGACCGACAGGTTGGCCATCCAGAACGGGTTCATGATCCCGGTGACGATCAGCGCGCCGTGGATCCCGGCGAACCACAGTACCTGACAGACCAGCACTGACAGCAGGATCGCCGGCAGCGTATCGGAAGCTGCGACCAGCGGTTTCACCAGCGACATGATCGCTTCCGGAATGATCATCCCCAGCTGGGCCTCGATAAACAGGTTCAACGGATGTAGCGTCAGGATGATCGCCAGCACCGGGATCAGGATCTCGAACGAGCGCGCTACCCCGGCAGGCACTTCCGGCGGCAGGCGAATGGTGATGTTATGCCGCTTGAGGAAGGCGTACAGCTCGGTGGAATAGATAGCCACCAGAATGGCGGTAAAGATCCCCTGGCCGGAGAAGTAGGCGGTAGAGATCTGGCCATCTTTCAGCGGCGCGGCGACCAGCAGAAACGACATCAGCGACAGCATCCCGGCGGTCAATGAGTCCAGGTGATGGTGCTTGGCGAGGCTGGCGGCGATCCCGACGGCAATGAACAGGGTCATCACCCCCATGCTGAAGTTGAACGGCAGCATCAGCGCATCGCGATGATCGAGCGAAAATTGCAGCCAGGCGCGGGCAAAGCCCCACGTCGTATCCGGAGAAAACGGCGGAAAGATAAATACCAGCAAAAACGAGCCTACGATCATAAAGGGCAGGGCGGTAATAAAACCGTCGCGGATCGAGGTGACGTATTTTTGCTGGCCGATCGCCCCCGCCATAGGCGTGATCTGCCGTTCGATCACATCGATCAGTTTAGCGTACAGAGAGCTCATGTTCTTTCCTTAGTTCTTGTTTTCGATGAGGGAAAGGGCGAAATCGAGGACTGCAGCGCCTTTTTGCATGCCGTAGTCCATCATATTGATGGGTTCGACGCGGATACCGTATTTATCCGCCTGTTTTTGCAGATCCTGTTGCATGTATTTCACCTGCGGCCCCAGCAGCACCACCTGGTAATGGCCGACCTGTTCGGCGAACTCCGCTACGCCATAGGCGTTGATCTCTACCGGCAGGCCCCGCTGTTCGGCTTCGGCAATCATTTTTTTCATCAGCAGGCTGGTGGACATGCCTGCCGAACAACACAACATAATTTTTTTCATAAGTACCGCTCCTGATGAGGTTGGATGTGCGGACTATAGTCAAAACGGATGCATTACGGAAAGCGCTTTCCGTTTGTGGATTTATTAATTGTGACCATGATCACCTATGGCAGGCTTTCACTTTCCGGTGTTGTGGGCGATCATCCCGGCGAGACAACCATTCGCAAAGGTAGGAGTATGAACATTCAGTTAATGAATGTGGCCGTGGACATCATCGAGCAGCGGCTGGCGCCGCTGGCGAATGTTCTGACGCGCAACAACCACATTACGGCGATGCGCGATAGCTTTGCGCTGGCGATGCCCTTTGTGATTGTTGGCAGCCTGTTGGTTCCCATTTTGTTTCCGCCCGTTTCCATCGACGGCGCCTCGCGTTTCGGCCAGGTCTATTTGCTGCTGCGGCCTATCCTGCTGCCGACCTTTCAGCTAACCATTGGCCTGGTGGCGCTGATTGTCGCCTTCGGCGCCAGCGCCAGTCTCGCCAAGCAGTACCGTCTGCCGGAACGGCTCTGCGGTTTAACCGGGTGTCTGGCTTTTCTGCTGTTTATCGGCTTTCGCGAGACTGCGGTGAGCAATGTTTATCTCGGCGGTATGGGGATATTTACCGCCCTGATATCCAGCACCTATTCCATTGAGATAATTCGCTTTTTCTACAAAAAAGGCTGGTGTATTCGCTTGCCTGATGAAGTGCCGCTGATGACCCGCAATGGCTTTCAACTGCTGATCCCGCTGCTGGTGGTGATGCTGTCGATAAGCGTGATGAATGCCATACTGCTGCAGACCACCGGACGCATCGTACCGGAGTTGATCAGCGAAGCGGTGCGGCCGCTGGTGCTGGCGTCCGACACGCTGATGGCGGTACTTATCTCTTTATTTATCTGTAACTTACTCTGGTTTATCGGTATCCATGGCGCGCTGATCGTCACCGGGATCATGAACCCCTTCTGGATGACCTATCTGTTTGAAAATCAGCAGGCGCTGGCGGCGGGTTCGCCAACGCTGCCGCATATTTATCTGCAGGGGTTCTGGGATTTTTACCTGCTGATCGGCGGTATTGGCTCCACTTTGCCGCTGGTGCTGATGGCGATGCGCAGCCGCTCGCGGCAGCTGAAAAGCGTGGCAAAAATTGGCCTGCTGCCGTCGCTGTTTAATATCAACGAGCCAATACTGTTTGGTTTTCCGGTAATCATGAACCCGGTTTTTTTACTGCCGTTTCTCTTTGTTCCGCTGATAAATGCCTGTATCGCATGGTATTTAACTCAGCTGGGCATCCTCGATCGCGCGGTGGCGATGCTGCCATGGTCGATGCCTTCCCCGCTGGGGGCGGCATGGTCGGCGAACGGCAGCTGGAAAAATTTGTGCATGAGCCTGTTCGCGATGTTTAACGCCTGGATGCTCTATCGCCCCTTCTTCAAAGTGTACGAACGCCAGCTCGCGGAAACCGAACGCTGACCCCCTCGCCGTCGGCGGCTTATCCCCCGACGGCACCTGTTCACTTTCTCTTTCTTCCGCTCTGCTGCCGGCTTCCGGCGGTATTCTTGTTATTTTATGTGATCAGTCTCACGAATATATTCGTCGCAGAGCGAATTTTGTGAACCAGATAGGCAATTATGGAAAGCGCTTTCCATTGGTGGATGTACATTTCCATTTTTGATCCGTAAATTTCCCCTCCGTTATCGGTTCGTGTTAACAAACATAACGTGGGAAAAAAATAATGATAAAGCTGAAACACTCAATACCTCTGGCTCTCCTCTCGCTGGCCGGGACCAGCAGCCTGGCCTGCGCCGATCCGAAGTATGATTTTGCGCTGCATGGCTATATTCGCTCCGGGATCCTTGCCAATTCTGATGGCAACCGCGCGGACTCCGTCGGCCTGATGCCGGACGGCAAGTGGCGACTGGGCAACGAAGAAGACACCAAGATCGAACTGATCCCCACCGTAACGCTGACGGCGGACAGCGGCGTGGTGGCGAAAGTGCAGGCCAACCTCACTCACCAGTCGAAATGCACCTCCGACTGGAACTGTCAGGATGACGATGGCCATGATGTGCAGTTTCGTGAAGGGTTCGCCGAGCTGAGCAATCTGGATTTTGCGCCGGAGATGACCTTCTGGGCCGGTAAGCGCTACAGCAGCTCCAACACTTCCAGCCATCAGTTTGACTGGGAGTACATTCAATACAATGGCACCGGCGGCGGCTTCGATAACATGGATCTGGGCTTCGCCCGCTTCGACGCCGGGGTCTACGCCTTTTCGCCCACCGATGAAACCAAAGCCTACCCGGTGGATAAGGGAGATCAGGGCTACCCGGATGATTACTCCCTCAACCTGTGGCTGAAAAAGATCGCCGGGACAGGCTTCGATCTGGAGCTGATCGGCCACCACATGAACCGTAACGAAAAGCATCCGACTTCCGCCGAAAAGGGCTATGGCGTGACCGGTATTTATAACTTTGACGGTTTTTATGGCCTCACCGGGGGGTACTCCCGCCTCGCATTGCAGTACGGCAAAGGGCTGGCGGCGGGCGACTCGCTGGGTAAAAACGGCTGGGGCTGGGCCAATCTGGAAAACACCCAGTCCTGGCGGGTGGTGCTGGATAGCGTGGCCTCGATGGGCGACCTGGAAATCTCCACCTTTGCCTTCTGGCAGAAGGATAAAAACTACCGCTGGTGGACGGAAGATGACAATGGCTGGGGACGCTCGATGTGGGTCGCCGGTATCCGCCCCTATCATCAGATCACCCGCAACTTTGCCATGCAGTACGAGCTGGGCTACGAATACCTGGATGACAAAAACTACAAAGGGGTTAACGGCAAAGGCAAAGGCGGCCTGACCAAAGTCACCGTTGCGCCAACGCTGACTTTTGACTCCGGCTTCTGGGCGCGCCCGCAGCTGCGTTTCTTCGTCACCTACGCGAAGTGGGACAAAGGTGTCTCCGATGCGCTGGACGGCAACTACAACTGGGATACCAATACCATCACCGCCGGCGGTTATTCCCGCAGTGGCTCAACCGACACCGTTAACTTCGGCGTACAGGCCGAAGTCTGGTTCTAAGGAGAGACAGCGATGAAGCCGATGAAAAACCTGCTGCTAATGGGGCTGCTGTCCGCGCTGGGGGCCGGCGGGGCGCTGGCCGCCGAGCGCTCGCATTTTGAACACTTTATCACTCGCGACGGCGCCGCTCTCAAGGATGGCGATAAGGTGTTTCGCTTCGCCGGGATCCACGCGCCGGAGCTGCACCGCATTGAAGACGACGCCCGCGGCCCCTGCAGGGCAGACCCGCGCGGCTGGGGGCAATACTTTAAATGGCCGACGGCCCAGGAGCAGCAAAACTGGATCCAGGCGATGGTGCAAACGGGGGCGAAAGCCCAACGCGTCTACGTGCTGTCGGTGCAGCAGGAGTTTGACAAGGCCTGCGGCCGCGAGACCCATATTCTCGCGCCGGAAACGGCGGACGGCATGCCGCGGCTGAATGAGAAAGCCATGCGGGTGTATGACAACATGATTGCCGAAGCGGATAAACAGGGATTGCGTCTGATCCTGCCCTTTATCGACCACTGGTGGTGGTGGGGCGGGCGCGAGCAGCTGGCGGCGTTCTACCACGAAAAAGCGGAAGACTTTTATCGTACCGATAGCAAGACCTTCAAAGCCTATCTGGATGTGATCCGTCAGGTCATCACCCGGACAAATACCGTCACCGGCCGCGCCTACTTTGATGAGAAGGCGATCATGGCCTGGGAGACCGGTAACGAGCTGGAGGATACCAATGCCGATTTTCTGCAGCAGACCGCGGCGTGGATTAAAAAGTGGGCTCCCAACCAGCTGGTGATGGATGGCACCTATAAGAAAATCAATTCCTTTGCGTTGACTGACCCCAATGTGGATATCGTCAGCAATCACTATTACACCAACGCCGATAATAACCATCCCGGGCAGGTGACGCAGGATCTACGCGCCGTCGGCGGGCAAAAAGTCTATCTCGTCGGCGAGTTTGGCTTGCTGCCGGCGGATCAGCTGAACGCCATTATGCAGTCGATTGTTCACAGCGAGGTCAACGGGGCGCAAGCCGCCGGGGGGCTTATCTGGGGCTTCCGCGGCCATCGTCACGACGGCGGCTTCTACTGGCATAAGGAGTCGACCGGACACTACAGCTACCACCTGCCGGGGTTTGCAAAAGAAGGCGAAGCGAACCAGGAGCAGGCGGTGGTCGATCTGGTGCGCACCGCCGCAGCGCAGATGGCCGGACAGCAGAGGATGGCGCCGCTGCCGAAGCCGGACGCGCCTCTGCTGCGCGAGACCACCTCGCCCTTCGCGATCAACTGGATGGGTGCCGCGGTAGGACGTAGCTACGATGTCGAACGCGCTGGCTCGCCGACCGGGCCGTGGACGGTGGTGGGCCGGGATATATCCGATGGCGTTAACGAATGGAACCCGGAAACCATGGTTCTGTTCCGCGACGATTATCGTCAGCTTCAGCTCGGGCGGACGTACTACTACCGGGTGACGGCGAAAAACGAGAGCGGTCGTTCTGCCCCTTCCAATGTGATTAGCGTGAAGCATAGTGAGGTGAATCAGCCGCCGGCTATCACGCTGGAACCCGCCTTAACTACCACTCAGGACCAGGGCGTCGAGCTTACGGCCAACTGGCAGGACGATGGCCTGCCGTCGCGAGAGGTGAAAGTGGGCTGGCAGCACGCCGGCGACGGACAGGTACATTTCTGCCATGCCGATCGGCCGCAAACCCGGGCCTGGTTCACGGCGCCAGGCACCTATGCGCTGACGTTCACTGCCGACGATGGGCTGCTGAAAAGCAGCAAAACCGTGACCGTGACGGTGGGCGAGGCGACGGGGAAGGCGCCGGCGGATTTCTGTCGTTATCACGGCAAAGTCTATGGCGTGGCTGAGGGGCGCCTGACGGTAATGAAGAGTGATAAAGACGCGCTGGCAGTTGGCGAGGACGGTTTTCTCGGCCCATTTGCCAGCGAGGGGGATAAGATCAGCTGGCAGGTGCAGGCGCCGTGGAGCGGTCAGTTCCAGCTCAACGTAACCTTCAACGGCAAATGGGGCGGCAAGCAGAACTCCTTTGTCGTCAACGGGGGCGCTCCGCAGGCCGTGGCCTTCCCGCAGACGGATGAGCAGGGCCAGCAGCTGCGGATACCCGTAACGCTGAAAGCGGGGAGCAATCAGGTTGACTTCGGCCGCTTCGCCGGCGACTGGGGCTATATGTTTATTAAATCGATCGAAGTGGTCGCGGAGTAGTACGCTCAGGCTGCGCCAGACGGGCGCAGCCTTTTTTCGAAAGGAGAGGTTATGCAGCAGTATCAGTTTCCGCAAGGGTTTCTGTGGGGGGCGGCGGCGTCCGGCCCGCAAACGGAAGGGGTCACCAATAAGCGCCATCGTTCCATCTGGGACAGCTGGTTTGCTGAACAGCCGGAGCGATTTTATCAACAGGTAGGGCCGCAAACCGTGTGTGATACTTATCATCAGTATCCGCAGGACGTGGCGCTGATGAAACAGACCGGCTTCAACTCGTTTCGAACCTCGATTCAGTGGTCACGACTGATCGCGGATTTTGAAACCGGGGCGCCGGACCCGGACGCGGTGCGTTTTTATCACGCCTATCTTGATGAGATGATCGCCAACGGCATTGAGCCGATGATCAATCTCTACCATTTTGATATGCCGGAGGTGCTGCAGAAACAGTACGGTGGCTTTGAATCGGCGCACGTAGCAGAGCTGTTTGCCCGCTTTGCCCGCACCGCCTTTAACCTGTTTGGCCATAAGGTTAAATACTGGATAACCTTCAACGAGCCGATTGTACCGGTTGAGGGAGGCTACCTGTACGACTTCCACTATCCGTGTAAGAAAGATGGCCGGCTGGCGGCGCAGGTGGCGTTTAACATTATGCTGGCGCATGCCAAAGCGGTAACGGCTTATCGTGAACTGGCGCTGGCGGGCGAGATCGGCGTGGTGCTCAACCTGACTCCGAGCTATACGCTCACCGACAGCGACGCGGATAAAAAGGCCGCCTGGTATGCCGACCTGTTTTTTAACCGCAGCTTCCTTGACCCGCTGGTAAAACATGAATTCCCTAAAGCGCTGTGCGAGATCCTCGCCGCCCACGACTGCCTGCCGACGACCAGCAAAGACGACGTGGCGTTGATCCTCAGCGCGGAGATCGATTTTCTTGGGGTGAACTATTACGTGCCGCGGCGGGTAAAAGCGCGTGAGAGCGAATATGACCTCGATTATTTCACCCCGGAATACTATTTCGAAAACGCGGTGAACCCTCAGGGCCGCTTTAACCCCTATCGTGATAACAACGAGATCCTGCCGCAGGCTATTTACGACATTGCCGCCAATATTCGTGAAAACTACGGCAATATTAAATGGTATCTCGCGGAAATCGGTATCGCGATGGATCGACAATCAGAGGGAGAGCCCACGGCGGACGGGGTCATAGACGATACTTTCCGCATTCAACTGATGGAAGAGCATCTGGTGCAGCTGCACCGCGCTATTGCCGACGGCGCGAACTGCTTTGGGGTGCATCAGTGGACGTTTATCGACAACTGGTCGTGGATCAATGCCTTCAAACGGCGCTACGGCTTCTGGCGACTGGATCTGGAGACTGGCGAGCGACAGATAAAACGCAATGCGCTGTGGTTTGCCGAACTGGCGACCAGCAACGGTTTTACCCGCGACAAATAGCGCGCTGCGCCAGCGCTCCCTCCTGCCGGCGCGCAAAGAGGGAGCGTGCGAGGCTACACCAGTTCGTCTTTATTAATGCCCAGCCGCTTCATGCGCGACAGGAGCGTGGTGCGCTTCAGCCCCAGCCGCTGGGCGGCGCCCTTCGGCCCGGCCACCACGCCGTTGCTCTCCTTCAGCACCCGGACGATCAGCTGATATTCATCTTCGCCTTCTTCAGGCAGGACCTCTGGCGACCGCGGAGGCTCGACGATATCCCGCTCCGGCAGGGAGAGCTGCAGCACGTTGCCGCGGGTCAGCAGGACCGCCCGTTCGATGACGTTTTCCAGCTCGCGCACGTTGCCCGGCCACTCCATGCGCGTCAGGGTGCGCAGGGTTTCCGCCGGGATGCTGTCGATATTGCGTCCCATGCGGCGGGCGATTTTGAAGGTAAACGCCTTCACCAGCAGCGGGATGTCGTCGGGACGCTCGCGCAGCGGCGGCAGGTGGATCGGGAACACGTTGAGCCGGTAGTAGAGATCGCTGCGGAATTCCCTGTCGATAACCATTTGCTTGAGATCGCGGTTGGTGGCGGCGATCAGTCGGACGTCGGTCTGGATCAGCTTGTTGCTCCCCAGGCGTTCGAACTCCTGCTCCTGGAGGACGCGCAGCAGCTTGGGCTGCAGCTCCAGCGGCATATCGCCCACTTCATCAAGGAACAGGGAGCTTTTGTCCGCCAGTTCGAAGCGGCCGATACGCTGGGCGCTGGCCCCGGTAAACGCGCCGCGTTCGTGGCCGAACAGATCGCTCTCCAGCAGCCCGGCGGGCATCGCGGCGCAGTTCATCTTCACCATCCGCCGACTGTTTCGTCCGCTGAGGTTATGAATGGCGCGGGCGATAAGCTCTTTACCGGTGCCGGTTTCGCCGAGGATCAGCACGGTGCTGTCGCTGTGAGCCACCATCTCGACCTGCTTGAGCACATTGTTCATCGCCTCGCTGCGGCCGATGATCTCCCCGAATTCGCTCTCGACATTGTTGAGCTGCTCGGTGAGGGCGAGGTTCTCATCCACCAGTCGCTCTTTCAGGCGCTGAATTTCGCGGTAGGCGAGGGCGTTATCGATAGCGATCGACACCCGCTCGGCGATCTGCCGCAGCAGCTTGAGATTGGTGGTGGTAAACACCTGTTCGTCGCACTGCGCCAGCTTCAGCACGCCGAGCAGGGTGTTGCCGGACATCAGCGGCAGCAGGCACAGGGTCTGGATCTTGTTGCCCCACATCTCGAAGAGCATTTTCTCGTACGGCGCGAGAGTGTCATGCTCGTGCAGGTTAAGCAGCAGCATCTCTTTGCTTTTGAACACCCGCTCGGTGAGGGTGCCGGCTTCATCCACCTCGCTCTGGTCGTGAACCGGATGGCTGGCGTCAAGATAGTGGGTGGAATAGATGTTGAGCTTCCCTTTGCGGTTGCTGCGCAGCACTACGCTGATGGCATCGATCCGGAAGTAGCGATGGATCTCTTTCGCCACCTCGCTGACCAGCTCGTCGATATCCAGACGCGAGAGGACCGCGTTGGTGATCGCCACCAGGATGCGAAAGTTGTCGCGCTCGTGGCACAGCAGATCGTAATCGACGTTGTTGCTGACCCGGTTCTGAATCTGCTCGGTGACCACGGCGACGATCTGCGCAAAGGTATGCAGCCGCTGGAACTCTTTCTCGCTCCATGGCCGGTTGTCACGACGCAGAAATTCGCAACCGCCGAAGATCCGCCCGTCGGCCGCCAGCGGCAGCAGCGAGTAGTACCCGAACGGGCGATAGATCCCGCTGCGGATAAGCTGCGGCCAGGTGTCGGCAAAGGTCTCATGATCGCAATGCAGGGCATCCGGCCGGGAGAGTAAGCGGCGTACAGGGCCGTGGGCGAGCACGGTTTCATCTTCGTAGCTCACCGGCTGGCCTGCCTCATCGCAGGCGTATCTGGCCGCGCGGTGGTTGCCTGCGTTCCACAGGATAATGGCCGCTTCGTCGGCCAGCGCGGACTGTTGCACCAGGCGGGTCAGGGTTTCGCTCAGCGCAGCCAGATCGGGCTGCTGTAATAAAAGCCGGGTGATATCAAACAGACCCTGCTGGCCGAGATCGCTCATCGGTGTATACGACATGGCTTACATCCAAAACGCGCCGGCAACGCGGCGCATAAGAAAATGATGGTACAAATAATAGTATGTTAATAAGGCGGTTGTGACCGCCGTTAACCCATCCGTGGGCGCCCGCTGGTTTGGGCGGGATACTCATGCTGGCTTTTCCCGGCTTACGCTGCGCTTCGCCGGGCTACAAGTGCGCGGAGTTTTGTAGCCGGATAAGGCGCCAGCCGCTATCCGGGCCCCGACGCCGTCGTTAACAAATTCTCGGCAGCGGCTCGGCGTGGGGAAGATCGAGCGTCCGCTTCACGCCGTACAGCCCGACGGAACGCACGCCCGGTCGGGCGACCACCTCGCCGATTATCGCCGCCTCGCATCCCAGGGCGTGAGACCGTAGATGCGTCAGCACATTTTCCGCTTCTTCGCGGGCGACGGCGATCACCAGCTTGCCTTCATTGGCGAAGTTCAGGGCGTCCAGCCCGAGCAGCTCGCAGACCCCGCGCACGGTGTCGTTGACCGGCAGCTTCGCCTCGTGCAGTTCAATGCCGCAGCCGCTGGCGACGGCGAACTCATGGGCGACGGCGTTGACGCCGCCGCGGGTGGCGTCGCGCAGGGCTTTTACGCCGCGCAGCGGCCGCAGGGTTTGGATCAGCGGCGTCAGCACCGCGCAGTCGCTGGACAGCGCGCCGTCGAGCCCCATCTGCTCACGCAGATTAAGGATGGTGGCGCCATGATCCCCCAGCGTGCCGCTGACCAGCAGCACATCGCCGGCGCTGATCTGCTGCGTCCCCCAGCGAACGTCCGCCGGGATGGCGCCGATGCCGGCGGTGTTGATAAACAGCTTATCCGCCGCGCCGCGCGGCACCACTTTGGTATCGCCGGTGACGATGGCGATCCCTGCCGCCCGAGCGGTATCGGCCATGCTGGCGACCACCGCTTCCAGGGTAGTCATCTCCAGCCCCTCTTCGAGAATAAACCCGCAGGAGAGATAGCGCGGGATGGCGCCGCTGACCGCCACGTCGTTGGCGGTACCGCAGACGGCCAGCTTGCCGATATTGCCGCCGGGAAAGAACAGCGGGTCAATCACATAGCTGTCGGTGGAGAAGGCGAGGCGATCCCCCTGAGCGGCAAGCGCCGCCAGATCGAGGCGCGCCTGATCCTCCTGCTCCGCCAGCCAGGGGTTGGCGAAAGCCTGCATAAACAGGTCGCCGATCAGCTGCTGCATTGCCTGACCGCCGCTACCGTGGGCTAACTGGACGCTTTTCATGCTTCATATTCCTGACTGCGATATTGATACCAGGCGGCGCAGGCCCCTTCCGAGGAGACCATCAGCGCGCCAAAGGCGCTTTGCGGATTGCAGGTGCTGGCGAAGAGCGGGCACTGGTGCGGTTTACAGCGACCGGTCAACACCTCGCCGCAGCGGGCGCGCGGGTCGTCGCACACGCGCTGCGGCGCCGGGCGGAAATGGGCCTCGGCATCGAAGCGCTGATAGGCCGGCGTGAGGCGCACGCCGGAGTCGCTGATGACCCCCAGACCGCGCCATTCGCTGTCGCCATCAAGGCAAAACACGTCGGCCATCGCCGCCTGCGCCAGCGGGTTGCCGGCATCCGGCACCACGCGACGGTACTGATTTTCCACTTCGCTACGCTGCGCTATTGTCTGCTCAACCAGCATCACCGCGCCTTGCAGTAGATCAAGCGGTTCGAAACCGGCGACCACTAACGGGCGATGATAGTTGCTGGCGATAAAGCCGTAGGCTTCGGTGCCGATCACCATACTGACGTGGCCGGGGGCGAGAAAGGCGTCGATACCGTTGTCCGGCTGATCCAGCAGACTGCGCAGGGTCGGCAGCAGGGTGATGTGCTGACAGAAAAAGAAGAAGTTTTCGACGTTGCGCTCCCGCGCCTGACGCAGGGTGAGGGCGGTGGCGGGCATGGTGGTTTCGAAACCAAGACCGAAAAAGACCACCTCACGCTGCGGGTTTTGCTGCGCCAGCCGCAGGGCGTCCATCGGCGAGTAAACGATGCGAACATCGGCGCCGCTGGCTTTCGCCTGCAGCAGTGAGCCGTTTTTGCCCGGCACGCGCATGGCGTCGCCGAAGGTACAGAAGATCACCCCCGGGCGGCTGGCAATCTCAATGCAGGCGTCGATGCGCCCCATCGGCAGGACGCACACCGGGCAGCCGGGCCCATGAATAAATTCAATATTCTCCGGCAACAGCTGGTCGAGACCGAACTTAAATATGGCATGGGTATGGCCGCCGCAGACCTCCATAATGCGCAGCGGACGCTGCGCGGTGTGCGGCAGCAGATGGGCACGCTGCTGAAGATGGGCCACCAGCTGCATGACCTGCTCGGGGGCGCGGTATTCGTCAACGTAACGCATTATCGCTCCTCGCCGTACAGCAGGGCGCCGACGTCCGGCTCCACGTCAAACATATTTTGCAGCGCCTCGAGAGTATCGCGCGCTTCGTCTTCATTAATCACGCTCATGGCGAACCCGACGTGCACCAGCACCCACTGGCCGAGACGCGGCTGACCCTGGTCGTCAACGGCGCCCACCAGCGTCAGGTCAACGTCGCGCTGAATGCCACAGACTTCCACCTTCGCCAGCACGCCGTCGATGGCGCAAATTTGTCCCGGAATGCCTATGCACATCGTTGCGTCTCCAGCCAGGTGAGCCACTGGTCCATGCCTTCGCCGCTGGTGGCGGAGAGGAGGATAATTTCAATATGCGGATTGACCTCGCGGGCGCAGGCCAGGCATTTACCGACGTCGAAATTGAGATACGGCAGCAGGTCGACCTTGTTGAGCAGCATCAGGCTGGCGGCGGCGAACATATGCGGATACTTCAGCGGCTTGTCTTCGCCTTCGGTGACCGACAGCACCGCCACCTTATGGCGTTCGCCGAGATCAAAGCTCGCCGGGCAGACCAGGTTGCCGACGTTTTCAATAAACAGAATGCCGTGGTCAGCAAGCGGCAGGCGCGGGGCGGCGTCGGCGATCATCTGGGCGTCGAGATGGCAGCCTTTCCCGGTGTTGACCTGGATCGCCGGAGTGCCGGTGGCGCGAATGCGGGCGGCGTCATTGACCGTTTGCTGGTCGCCTTCGATCACCGCGCAGTCGGCACGCCCTTTCAGCCGGGTGAGGGTTTCGGTGAGCAGGGTGGTTTTGCCGGAGCCGGGGCTGGAAACCAGATTCAGCACCAGCTGCTGCTTTGCCGCAAAGCGCGCGCGGTTGCGCGCCGCCAGGCGGTTGTTTTTATCCAGCACGTCGATTTCCACTTCCAGCATCCGCCGCTGGCTCTGGCCCGGGGCGTGAGTCCCCGCTTCGCCATGGCCGTAATGCAGATCGCCCTCTGTCGTGCGGGTGGGGGCGAAGTGGTCAGTTTTGACGCCGGTGATGGTCATCGTCTGGCGTGGGGCGGGCGCGAAGGGGGCGCTGCGGAACGCGGAATGCGGGTTTCGTTCGTCTCCTTCAATATAGAGGTTGCCTTCGCCACAGCCGCATGTCGTACACATAATTTACTCCAATTCTAAACGCTGAATCTGTAAGCCGTCATCCGCCACGATCTGTAGCTGGTCGTTATTGCAGTGCGGGCAGCGGCGGACGTGCTGCGAGACAAGATGGACGTACTGCTGACAGCGTTCGCACCAGCATTCAGCCTGTTGTTCGGCGATATGCAGTTCACACCCCTCCGCCAGCGTGCCGCGGCAGACCAGCTCAAAGCAGAAGGTCAGGGCGCTGGCTTCGACGCAGGAAAATGCCCCGACCTTAAGCCACACGCCGGTCACCCGCCGCGCGCCGGCCTGCTGCGCCTGTTGTTCAATAATTTCCAGCGCCCGCTGGCTGAGGGTGATTTCGTGCATAGTCGCCTCCGTATCGCGATGCGCCTTTTATGCAATAACGATGCCAGAACAGACTCATGGCGGTGGGAAATGTCGATGACGACGCGCCGGGGCTGTCATCGACATGTCGCGTCGGCAGGAGATAAATATAAAAAAATAATTAAATCAAATAAATAAAATGTGGCACGGAAAATGCTTAAACGGTGCATCTCATGCTACGGAGAAACCGATATGACTATTTGGGAAATAAGTGAAAAGGCGGATTACATCGCCGACCGTCACCGGCAGCAGCAGGAGCAGTGGCATATCTACTGTAACTCGCTGGTTCAGGGGATCACCCTGTCGAAAGCCCGCCTGCATCACGCGATGAGCTGCGCGCCGGACAAAGAGCTGTGCTTCGTGCTGTTCGGCCATTTTCAGGTGTTCGTCGCCCTGGCGGAAGGCTTCAACAGCCACACCATCGAATACTACGTCGAAAACAAAGGCGGCGGTGATAAGTATCTGATTGCTCAGGCCACGCTCGCCGCGGATGGCACGGTGGACGGGCGGATCAGCAACCGCTCCCGCGATCAGGTGCTGGAGCACTATCTGGCGATTATCGCCACCGTCTATGACCGTCTGTACGACGCCATGGAGCAAGACCAACCGGTGGACTTAAGCCATCTGGCCCTGACCCACTGATCGCAAGGTGTCGACATGTGTCGAAAATGACACCTGCGCAACCTGATTTCGTCAAAAGTGACTTTCACCCGAGGATGACCCGGTGAACCGTTTTGTAATTGCTGACTCCACTGTCTGTATCGGCTGCCGCACCTGCGAAGCCGCCTGCTCTGAAACGCATCGCCAGCATGGCCTGCAGGCGATGCCGCGGCTGCAGGTGATGCGTAATGAAAAAGAATCGGCACCGCAGATGTGCCACCACTGCGAAGACGCCCCCTGCGCCGCTGTCTGTCCGGTTAACGCCATCCAGCGCGTCGATGGCGCTGTCCAGCTCAACGAGAGCCTGTGCGTAAGCTGCAAACTGTGCGGCATCGCCTGCCCGTTTGGCGCGATCGAATTTTCTGGCAGCCGTCCGCTGGATATTCCGGCCAATGCCAATACCCGACTGGCGCCCCCCGCGCCGCCGGCGCCGGCCCGCGTCAGCTCGCTGCTCGACTGGGTGCCTGGGGTGCGCGCCATTGCCGTGAAATGCGACCTCTGCCACTTCGATGACCAGGGTCCGGCCTGCGTGCGGACCTGTCCGACCAAAGCGCTGATGCTGGTGGATAGCCGTGATATCGCCCTGGCCAGCAAGCGTAAACGCCAGCTGACCTTTAATACCGACCTTGGCGACTTGTCGCTGTTCCAGGCGCAACAGGGGGAGAGGGAATGAGTGTAATTGGATTAGTCAATCAGGCGGTGACATGGTACGCCGCCAGCGCCGTGCTGGCCTTTGTGTTTGCCATGCGTAAACCGCTCAGCGGCGCCATTGCCGGGATCGGCGGCGCGGTGGCCAGCGCCATGCTGGTGGTTGCCGGCGGCGCCGCGCTGTTGATGCCGGATCGGATCCACGGCGGCATGCTGCAGTTTCTCCATCTGACGATGCGGGTGGGCGGCGTGAACGCCCTGTGGCTGCTGGCCATTGGCCTGTCGGCGCTGCCGGTGTCGCTGTTTAACATTAGCTGGCATCGCCACCCGCAGGTGAAGGCCAACGGCCTGCTGGTCAACCTGCTGCTGGCCGCCGCCACCTGTGCGGTGGTGGTGACCAATATCGGCTCGCTGGTGGTGATGGCGGAGATCATGGCGCTCTGCGCGGCGTTTCTCACCGGCTGCGCCGCCTCCGGCAAGCTGTGGTTTGCTCTGGGTCGTCTCGGCACGTTGCTGATGGCCTGGACCTGCTGGCTGGTGTGGTCGACCTACGGCACCCTCGAGCTGGCGCAGATCAATCTTCAGGCAGTGGATATGATGCAGAGCCCGCTGCTGTGGCTGCCGGGGCTGGCGGGGTTCGCCCTGCTGGCGGGGGCTATCCCGCTGCACGGCTGGGCGCCGCAGGCGCACGCCGGGGCCAGCGCGCCGGCCGCCGCGCTGTTTTCCACTGTGGTCATGAAGGTCGGTCTGTACGGCATGTTAACCGTTTCGCTGGCCGGCGGCGTGCCGCCGCTGTGGTGGGGCGTGATGCTGCTGGTGCTGGGGATGATCACCGCCTTTATCGGCGGGCTGTATGCGTTGATGGAACATAACATTCAGCGCCTGCTGGCCTATCACACCCTGGAGAACATCGGCATTATCCTGCTGGGGCTGGGCGCCTTCGTCACCGGCGTGGCCACCCGCAACAGCACGCTGATGGTGCTGGGTTTCATCGGTGGCATGTATCACCTGATTAACCACAGCCTGTTCAAAACTACGCTGTTCCTCGGCGCCGGGGCGGTGTGGTTCCGCACCGGCCATCGCGATATCGAGAAGCTGGGCGGCATCGGTAAAAAAATGCCGCTGATCTCCCTCGCCATGCTGGTGGGGCTGATGGCGATGGCGGCCCTGCCACCGCTGAACGGCTTCGCCGGCGAGTGGGTTATCTACCAGTCCTTCTTCAAAATGAGCACCAGCGACCTGTTTATTGGCCGTCTGCTGGGGCCGCTGCTGGCGGTCGGTCTGGCGATCACCGGCGCGCTGGCGGTGATGTGTATGGCCAAAGTCTATGGCGTCACCTTCCTCGGCGCGCCGCGGAGCAAAGAAGCGGAAAACGCCACCTGCGCCCCCTGGCTGATGACCCTGAGCGTGGTCATGGCGGCGGTCTTCTGCCTCGTTGGCGGCATCGCCGCGCCGTGGCTGCTGCCGCTGGTGAGCGGTGCCTTCCCGCTGCAGGCCCAGGTGTCGAGCGTGGTGTCGCAGCCGATGATCGCGCTGCTGCTTATCGCCTGCCCGCTGCTGCCGTTCTTGTTGATGATCTTCTTTAAAGGCGATCGCCTGGCGGCGCGCTCGCGCGGCGCGGCCTGGGTCTGCGGCTACGATCACGAACAGTCGATGGTGGTCACTGCCCACGGTTTCGTCATGCCGGTGAAAGAGGCCTTTGCGCCGCTGCTGAAGCTGCGTCACTGGCTGAATCCGGTGCGTCTGGTGCCGGGCTGGCAATCGGCCTCGGCGCCAGCGCTGCTGCGCGGAATGGCGCTGGTTGAGCTGGCGGTGCTGGTGGTGATTGTCATTTCGCGAGGAGCCTGAGAATGAGTTTGTTAATTGCATTGCTACAGGCGCTGGCGCTGTTTGCCGTCGCGCCGCTGTTATCCGGGATCGTTCGCGTCGCCCGCGCGCGGCTGCATAACCGCCGCGGTCCGGGCGTGCTGCAGGAGTATCGGGATATCCTGAAACTGCTGGGCCGCCAGAGCGTCGGTCCCGACGCCTCGGGCTGGGTGTTCCGCCTGACGCCGTACGTCATGGTGGGCGTGATGCTGACCATCGCCACCGCCTTGCCGGTGGTGACGGTGGACTCTCCGCTGCCGGTGCTTGGGGATCTCATCACCCTGATCTACCTGTTCGCCATCGCCCGTTTCTTCTTCGCGATTTCCGGTCTGGACACCGGCAGCCCATTTACCGCGCTGGGCAGCAGCCGCGAAGCGATGCTCGGCGTGCTGGTGGAGCCGATCCTGCTGCTGGGTCTGTGGGTCGCCGCACAGGTCGCCGGCTCGACGCACATCAGCACCATTACCGATACCCTTTATCACTGGCCGGCAGCGCGCAGCATTCCCTTGATTCTGGCGCTGTGCGCCTGCGCCTTCGCCACCTTTATCGAGATGGGCAAACTGCCGTTCGATCTGGCGGAAGCGGAGCAGGAGCTGCAGGAGGGGCCGCTTTCCGAGTACAGCGGTAGCGGCTTTGGCATCCTGAAGTGGGGCATCAGCCTCAAACAGCTGGTGGTGCTGCAGATGTTTGTCGGGGTCTTTTTCCCGTGGGGCCAGATGACCAGCTTCAGCGTCGGCGGCCTGCTGCTGGCGCTGGTGGTGGCCGTCGTCAAGCTGGTGGTGGGCGTGCTGATCATCGCGCTGTTCGAGAACAGCATGGCGCGTCTGCGTTTTTGTGCCACCTCCCGCGTCACCTGGGCCGGGTTTGGTTTTGCCTTTTTAGCCTTCGTCTCCTTGCTGGTGGCGTGATTTAAGAGAGTTTGAGCATGTCTGAAGAAAAAATCGGTCAACACTATCTTGCGGCGCTGCACCAGGCCTTTCCGGGCGTGGTGCTGGACGAAGCCTGGCAGACCAAAGACCAGTTAACCATCACCGTGAAGGTCAATTACCTGCCGGAAGTGGTGGAGTTTCTCTACTACCAGCAGGGCGGCTGGCTGTCGGTGCTGTTCGGCAACGATGAACGTAAGCTGAACGGCCACTACGCGGTCTATTACGTACTGTCGATGGAGCAGGGCACCAAATGCTGGATCACCGTGCGCGTGGAAGTGGACGCCAACAAACCGGAATACCCGTCGGTGACGCCGCGCGTGCCGGCGGCGGTGTGGGGCGAGCGCGAAGTACGCGACATGTACGGCCTGGTGCCGGTCGGCCTGCCGGACGAACGCCGGCTGGTGCTGCCGGACGACTGGCCGGACGAACTCTATCCGCTGCGTAAAGACAGCATGGACTACCGCCAGCGTCCGGCGCCGACCACCGACGCCGAAACCTACGAGTTCATCAACGAGCTCGGCAGTAAGAAAAACAACGTGGTGCCGATCGGCCCGCTGCACGTCACTTCCGATGAGCCCGGCCACTTCCGCCTGTTCGTTGACGGTGAGAACATTATCGATGCCGATTACCGTCTGTTCTATGTCCACCGCGGCATGGAGAAACTGGCGGAAACCCGCATGGGTTATAACGAAGTGACTTTCCTGTCTGACCGCGTGTGCGGCATCTGCGGCTTCGCCCACAGTACCGCTTATACCACTTCGGTGGAGAACGCGATGGGCATCGTGGTGCCGGAGCGGGCGCAGATGATCCGCGCCATTCTGCTGGAGGTGGAACGCCTGCACTCGCACCTTCTGAACCTTGGTCTGGCCTGCCACTTCACCGGCTTCGACTCAGGCTTTATGCAGTTCTTCCGCGTGCGCGAAACCTCGATGAAGATGGCGGAGATCCTCACCGGCGCGCGTAAAACCTACGGTCTGAACCTGATCGGCGGGATCCGCCGCGACCTGCTGAAAGAGGACATGATCCAGACCCGTCAGCTGGCGCAGCAGATGCGTCGCGATGTGCAGGAGCTGGTGGATATGCTGCTCAGCACCCCGAACATGGAGCAGCGCACCGTCGGCATTGGCCGGCTGGACCCGGAAATCGCCCGCGACTTCAGTAACGTTGGCCCGATGGTGCGCGCCAGCGGCCACGCCCGCGATACCCGCGCCGACCATCCGTTCGTCGGTTACGGCCTGCTGCCGATGGAGGTTCACAGCGAGCAGGGCTGCGACGTGATATCCCGCCTCAAGGTGCGGATCAACGAGGTTTATACCGCGCTGAACATGATTGATTACGGTCTCGATAACCTGCCCGGCGGTCCGCTGATGGTGGAAGGGTTCACCTATATCCCGCACCGCTTCGCGCTGGGCTTCTCCGAGGCGCCGCGCGGCGACGATATCCACTGGAGCATGACCGGCGACAACCAAAAACTGTACCGCTGGCGCTGCCGGGCGGCGACCTACGCCAACTGGCCGACCCTCCGCTACATGCTGCGCGGCAACACCGTTTCCGATGCGCCGCTGATCATCGGCAGCCTCGACCCGTGCTACTCCTGTACCGACCGCATGACCGTGGTCGATGTACGCAAGAAGAAGAGCAAAGTGGTGCCGTACAAAGAGCTGGAGCGCTATAGCATCGAGCGTAAAAACTCGCCGCTGAAATAAGGAATCGCCATGTTTACCTTTATTAAAAAAGTCATTAAGACCGGCACCGCGACGCACGCCTACCCGCTGGAGCCGATGCCGGTAGATAAAAACTTCCGCGGCAAGCCGGAGCATAACCCGCAGCAGTGTATCGGCTGCGCGGCCTGCGTGAATGCCTGCCCATCGAACGCCCTGACGGTCGAGACCGATCTGGCCACTAACCAGCTGGCGTGGCAGTTCAACCTCGGGCGCTGCATCTTCTGCGGCCGCTGCGAAGAGGTCTGTCCGACGGCGGCGATTAAGCTGTCGCCGGAGTATGAGCTGGCGGTGTGGAAGAAAGAGGATTTCCTTCAGCAGTCGCGCTTCGCTATCTGCCACTGCCGGGAGTGCCAGCGGCCGTTCGCGGTGCAAAAGGAGATCGACTACGCCATCGCGCTGCTCAAGCATAACGGCGATACCCGCGCCGAGCTGCACCGCGAAAGTTTCGAAACCTGCCCGGAATGCAAGCGCCAGAAATGTCTGGTGCCGTCCGATCGTATTGAACTGACCCGCCACATAAGGGAGGCCAGCTGATGAGCACTTTACTTGGCCCGCGCGATGAAAACGGCATTCCGGTGCCGATGACGGTGGATGAATCCATCGCCAGCATGAAGGCCTCGCTGCTGAAGAAAATCAAACGTTCCGCCTACGTTTATCGCGTCGACTGCGGCGGCTGTAACGGCTGCGAAATCGAAATCTTCGCCACCCTTTCGCCGCTGTTCGACGCTGAACGCTTCGGGATTAAGGTTGTGCCTTCGCCGCGCCATGCCGATATCCTGCTGTTTACCGGGGCGGTGACCCGCGCGATGCGCTCCCCGGCGCTGCGCGCCTGGCAGTCGGCGCCGGATCCGAAGATCTGTATCTCCTACGGCGCCTGCGGCAACAGCGGCGGCATCTTCCACGACCTGTACTGCGTCTGGGGCGGTACCGATAAAATCGTACCGGTCGATGTCTATATTCCGGGCTGCCCGCCGACGCCCGCCGCCACCCTGTACGGCTTCGCCATGGCCCTCGGCCTGCTGGAGCAGAAAATTCACGCCCGCCTGCCGGGCGAGCTTGACGAACAGCCGACCGAGCTGCTGCACGCCGATATGGTGCAACCCCTGCGGGTGCGCATCGACCGCGAAGCGCGGCGTCTGGCGGGCTATCGCTATGGCCGGCAGATTGCTGACGACTATATGCGCCTGCTCGGCCAGGGCGACAGCCAGGTGCTGCGCTGGCTGGAGGCGGAGAAAGATCCGCGTCTGACCGAGATCGTCACCCATCTCAACCAGGTGGTCGAGGGGGCGCGTATCCGATGAGCGAGACGGTGGTGTTCAGTCAGCTGAGCCGTAAATTTATTGATGAGAACGACGCCACGCCGGATCAGGCGCAGCAGGTGGTCTATTACAGCCTGGCGATTGGCCACCACCTCGGCGTTATCGACTGTCTTGAGGCGGCGCTGAGCTGCCCGTGGGAGGCGTATCTGGCGTGGATCGCCACCCTTGAGGCCGGCAGCGCCGCGCGGCGCAAAATGGAGGGGGTGCCGAAGTATGGCGAGATCGTCATCGACAGCAGCCACGTGGCAATGCTGGCCAACGCCTTTGATAAAGCGCAGTCCACGCAGACCCCGCAGCAGCAGGCGTGGAGCAAAGCGATGCTCAGCATGCTGCATGATATTCACCAGGAGAGCGCCATCTATCTGATGGTGAGGAGATTACGTGACTAACGTTTTACTCTGTGTTGGCAACAGTATGATGGGCGACGACGGCGCCGGACCGTTGCTGGCGGAGATGTGCGCGGCGAACCCGGCCGGCCAGTGGGTGGTCATCGACGGCGGCAGCGCGCCGGAAAACGACATCGTGGCGATCCGTGAATTACGCCCCGAACGCCTGCTGATTGTTGATGCCACCGACATGGGCCTTAACCCCGGCGACATTCGCGTCATCGACCCCGACGACATCGCCGAGATGTTTATGATGACCACCCATAACATGCCGCTCAACTATCTGGTCGATCAGCTGAAAGAGGACGTCGGCGAGGTGATCTTCCTCGGCATTCAGCCGGATATCGTCGGTTTTTATTATCCGATGACCCAGCCGGTGAAAGAGGCCGTTGCCCGGGTGTACCAGCAGCTGGCAGACTGGCAGGGCCACGGCGGCTTTGCCCGGCTGGAGGCCGCAGACGATTAA
Organism: Klebsiella sp. JB_Kp031; assembly: GCF_040064295.1. Taxonomy (NCBI): domain Bacteria; kingdom Pseudomonadati; phylum Pseudomonadota; class Gammaproteobacteria; order Enterobacterales; family Enterobacteriaceae; genus Klebsiella; species Klebsiella sp. JB_Kp031. The sequence goes on along the minus strand of NZ_JBEAJW010000026.1, from coordinate 35,565 downwards.
CCCTGCGGCGATCAGGGCTCCCCGACGGCGCGCGACTGGCCTGCCGGGAGCCCCGTTACCGGCGGCGCCAGCTCAAGATTCTCTATCACTAATTTACCGGGCGACACCGAGACTCTGACCTGCGTGCCGACCGGAAATCCCGCCTGCTCCAGCCAGTCGCCGTTCAGGCTCAGGGCCGCGTGGCGGGTGTAGCGCCGCGTCTCCCGCGTTTTGCGGTTCTCATGGCGTTTTCTGACATAACCCACGGTTAACTGGCGAATGGCCCTGACGATCCCTCTGGCTGCGGGGGGCTGCTGTGCGTTCATGATCTGCTCCTTGCTGAAGATACCCCTGAAAATATACTGGATAAAATACCAGTTGTTGTGAACGGGAGGCAAACCAGAAACTGGAATCAGGCTCGAGAAAAAAACATGTAATGGATGCAACAGAAAGCAGACGCCCGTCCCCCGGTCAGCGCAGGGAGACGGGCGAGCGCCGGAGACGCGCTTAGTCGAGGTCGGCGCCGTTGCTGGCTATCACCTTCTGGTACCAGAAGAACGACTTTTTACGCTTGCGCGCCAGCGTGCCGTTGCCGGCGTCGTCGCGATCGACATAGACAAAGCCGTAGCGTTTGCTCATCTCGCCGGTTGACGCCGAGACCAGATCGATACAGCCCCAGCTGGTGTAACCCAGCACCGGAATACCGTCGCCGATGGCGTCGCGCATCGCCTTGATGTGCTCGCGCAGGTAGCTGATGCGATAGTCGTCATTGATCTCGCCCCTGGCGTCGATCTCGTCCCGGGCGCCGAGCCCGTTTTCCACCAGGAACAGCGGCTTCTGATAGCGGTCGTACATCATGTTCATGGTGATACGCAGACCCAGCGGGTCGATGCCCCAGCCCCATTCGCTGGCCGGAATGTGCGGGTTCTTCAGCGACTTGACGATATTGGCGGCATTGGTGTTGCTGGCGTTCATCTCCGCCGAGGCGCAGCGTGAGGCGTAGTAGCTAAAGGAGACGAAATCGACGGTGTTTTTGAGGATCTCGTCATCGCCCGGCTGCTTCGCAATGGTGACCCCCTTTTCCCGGAACACCCGCGCGGCCCACACCGGGTAGGCGCCGCGCGCCTGGACGTCAATAAAGAACAGATTTTCGCGGTCCTTCTCCAGCGCCATCCAGACATCTTCCGGCTTGCAGGAGTAAGGGTAAAAATTACCGCCCGCCAGCATGCAGCCGACCTGATTTTGCGGGTTTATCTCGTGGGCGATTTTTGTCGCCAGCGCGCTGGCCACCAGCTCGTGATGCGCGGCCTGGTACTTCACCTGCTCCTGGTTTTCTCCCTCTTCAAACACCAGACCGGCGCCGGAGTAGGGGCTGTGCAGCATGATATTGATTTCATTGAAGGTGAGCCAGTATTTCACCAGACCGTCAAAAGCTTCAAAGCAGGTGCGGGCGTAGTGGCTAAAGAAATCGACCATTTTGCGGTTGCGCCAGGAGCCGTACTCCATCACCAGGTGCATCGGCACGTCAAAATGGCACAGCGTGACCAGCGGCTCGATACCGTGCTTTTTGCACTCTTCGAACAGCGAGCGATAGAAGGCGATGCCCTGCGGATTCGGCTGCTGCTCGTCGCCGCGCGGGAACAGGCGGCTCCAGGCGATGGAAGTGCGAAAGACGCTGAACCCCATCTCCGCCATCAGGGCGATATCTTCCTTGTAGCGGTGGTAGAAATCGATCGCCTCGTGGCTGGGGTAGAATTCGTCTTCGCGAAGCGTGAAGCGCTTCTCCAGGCCTAATTTTACCGGCAGACGGTGGGCGCCGTGGGGGAGGGTATCCACGGTGGCCATCCCTTTCCCCCCTTCGCGCCATGCGCCTTCAGACTGGTTGGCGGCCAGTGCGCCGCCCCATAAAAATCCCTGTGGGAAACTCGCCATGCGTTACCTCGTTATCAATGATGTGTTCAGGCGTGGGTTGCCTGGGCCTGGGCCTGGCGCGCTCGGGCGTCGGCGGCGGCCTGTTCAACGGGAATATCTTCAAAGCCGAGGATCAGCGTCAGGGCAAACGACAGCACTACCGACAGCGCCATCACGCCAAACACCCAGACGATGGTCATTGGATTGGCTGGATCGAAAAACTGCACGCTGGTGAACAGCCCCGGCGCCGCCATCGAGTGGCTGGCCAGTCCGGCGATACCCGCCACCGCGCCGCAGATAAAGCCGCTGATCAAGCTGGCGATCAGCGGGCGTTTCAGGCGCACCGCCACGCCGTACAGCGCCGGTTCGGAAATCCCGGCCAGAATCGCCGATGCCGCGGCGGCCAGCGCCGTCTGGCGCAGTTCCGGGTTTTTGGTTTTCCACGCCACCGCCAGCGAAGAGCCGCCGAGCGACAGGTTGGCGCCGATCTCCGACGGCATTACCATGCCCTCTTTGCCGGTTTCGGCGATGGTCTGAATGATGGTCGGCGTAAAGACCCGGTGCATGCCGGTCATCACCAGCAGCGGCCACAGCCCGCCCATGATCGCCACCGACAGCCAGCCGAGATAGCTGTGGATCGTATAGACCAGCGCGGAAATGGCGCTGCCGATCCAGATGCCGAGCGGGCCAATCAGCAGGATCGCCAGCGGGGCGGCGATCAGCACGATCAGCATTGGCTTAAGGAAGTTTTTCGTCACCGCCGGGGTAATGCGATCCACCCAGCGTTCGATATACGACAGGCACCAGGTCATCACCAGCGCCGGGATCACCGTGTAGGTGTATTTCACCGCGGTCACCGGGATAAAGGCAAATTCAACGTGTTCGCCCTGAGCGGCTTTGGCCATTAATTCGATAAACCCGGGATGCACCAGCACCCCGGCGATAGCGATGGCCAGCGACATATTGGTTTTGAATTTCACCGCCGCGGAGGCGGCCACCATCAGCGGCAGGAAGAAAAATGCGCCGTCGCCGATAAGCGTCAGGAGGGTCAGCGTCGGCGAGCCTTTCGGCAACGCGCCGCTCATCTCAAGGATCATCGCCAGCAACTTGACCATCGATCCGCCGATAATCGCCGGGATCAGCGGCGACATGGTGCCGATCAGCGCGTCAAGGATCCCGGCGCCGATGCGTTTCAGGGTGACCGGCGCTTTGCCCTGCGGCTCGACCGGGCGCAGGTCGCCGGGCAGCAGATTCACCACCTCGCGATAGGCCTGTGAGACCGTGTTGCCGATGATCACCTGGCACTGGTTATCGCTGCGCACGACGCCGAGCACCCCGGTCAGGCCTTTCAGTGTAGGGCTATCGACCTGTTCGTTGTCTTTGACCACGAAGCGCAGACGAGTCATGCAGTGGGTCACGGCGACGACGTTATCGACTCCGCCTAATGCCGCGACTATCTGTTGCGCCAGGGCTGCATAATTTTTCGACATCGGATTTTATCCTGTTTATCAATAGGGTACTGATCTGTTACCGCGCCGCATCGCCGGGCGATACCATGTTTTATAGGAAACCGGTTCCACAAAATCATGGTTAGTTTCATTTGATTTCACAAGAAATAAAAAAATATGATCTCAATTTTGTGATTTTGATCGCTAATCGTCGCGGTGAACAGGGGAGTGCTGTAAAAGCGGGAAACGTGCAGTACACTGCCTGCAACTTTTGCAACAGGAAGAATCACATGGCAACGATGCTGGAGGTCGCTAAGCGCGCGGGGGTATCGAAGGCGACCGTGTCGCGGGTGCTGTCGGGCAACGGCTATGTCAGCCAGGAGACCAAAGACCGGGTGTTTAAGGCGGTGGCGGAGAGCGGCTACCGACCGAATCTGCTGGCGCGCAACCTGGCGACCAAAACCACGCAAACCCTCGGCCTGGTGGTGACCAATACCCTGTACCACGGCGTCTATTTCAGCGAGCTGCTGTATCAGGTGGCGCGGATGACCGAGGACAAGGGGCGGCAGCTGATCCTCGCGGATGGCAAGCACAGCGCGCAAGAGGAGCGGGAGGCGATCCAGTACCTGCTGGATCTGCGCTGCGATGCGATCATCATCTACCCGCGTTTTCTCACTGTCGACGAGATGGATGAGATCGTTGAGAACCACTCGCAGCCGATCATGGTGCTTAACCGCCGCCTGCGCCGCCACGCCAGCCACTGCGTCTGGTCCGATCAAAAAGCGTCGGCGATGCGGGTGGTGGAGCGGCTGATTGCCCTGGGCCACCGCGATATCGCTTTTATTACCGGCTCCCTTGACTCGCCCACCGGCGTTGAGCGTCTTGCCGGCTACAAAGACGCGCTGGCTGGCCACGGCATTACCCTGAACGAGGCGCTCATTGCCGAAGGGCGCTGGACGCCGGAAACCGGCGCGGCGGCAGTGGAGAGCCTGCGTCAGCGCGGGGTGACCTACAGCGCGCTGGTGGCAAGCAATGACGATATGGCCATCGGGGCGATGAAGCAGCTTCACCAGCTGGGCATTAAGGTGCCGGAGCAGGTCTCGGTGGTGGGGTTTGACGATATTGTGCTGGCGCCGTACATGGTGCCGTCGCTCGCCAGCGTCCGGGTGCCGGTGACGGAGATGATTAAAGAGAGCATTAATCGCCTGATATTTATGCTCGATGGCGGGGAATTCAATGTTCAGCAGAGCTTCCCAGGGGCGCTGATCGAGCGTGAGTCGCTGGTGGCGGGTCCCTGCGCCTGACGTCGTCAGCTGTCATCGTCACTACTGACGATGACAGCGCATCACCGATTAAAATCTATTTATTATCAATAATATAAGAATTGGAACGTATTATGCATACTCCGGCGCCTAACCCTCTTACTGCTGGAGAAATGGATGAACCGTTTCATTATCGCCGATGCGAGCAAATGCATCGGCTGTCGCACTTGCGAAGTGGCCTGCGTGGTGTCCCATCAGGAACATCAGGACTGCGCCTCCCTGACGCCGCACACCTTTCAGCCGCGTATTCATGTGATAAAAGGGGTCAATGTCTCCACGGCCACCGCCTGCCGTCAGTGTGAGGACGCCCCCTGCGCCAACGTCTGCCCGAACGGCGCTATCAGTCGCGATAAAGGCTTTGTTCACGTGATGCAGGAGCGCTGCATCGGCTGCAAAACCTGTGTCGTCGCCTGCCCGTACGGGGCGATGGAGGTAGTGGTGCGGCCGGTGATCCGCCATAGCGGCGCCGGACTGAACGTCGTGGCGGAAAAAGCCGAAGCCAACAAGTGCGATCTCTGCTTCCACCGCGACAGCGGCCCGGCCTGCATGGAGGTCTGCCCGACGCACGCCCTGGTCTGCGTAGACCGCAACAAGCTGGAGCAGATGAACCAAGAGAAACGTCGCCGCACGGCGCTGGCCTGGTAACCTTTGGCATGAACGGGGTGCAAATCCGCATTCGCGGTAAGGTGCAGGGGGTGGGGTTCCGCCCCTTTGTCTGGCAGCTGGCTCAGAGGCAGGCTCGCTGCGGCGATGTCTGTAACGACGGCGAGGGCGTTCTGGTGCGGCTGGCCGGAGGCGATGACGGTTTTACTGCCGCCCTCGCTGCCCACTGCCCGCCGCTGGCGCGAGTCGACAGCGCCGACTGCGCCCCTTATTGCTGGGCGGCTCCGCCGCAGGGCTTCACCATCCGCGAGAGCGGGGCGGGGCGGATGCGCACCCAGATCGTGCCCGATGCCGCGACCTGCCCGGCGTGCCTCGCGGAGATGAATGATCCCCGGGCGCGCCGCTATCGCTACCCCTTTATCAACTGCACCCACTGCGGGCCGCGGTTGACCATCATTCGTGCCATGCCTTACGACCGGCCTTTTACCGCGATGGCGCCGTTTCCGCTCTGTCCGCCCTGCGAGGCGGAATACCGCGATCCCGCCGATCGCCGCTTTCACGCCCAGCCGGTGGCCTGCCCCGACTGCGGGCCGCGGCTGGAGTGGCGGGCCCAGGGTGAAGTGCGGCGCGGCGAGGCGGCGCTGCAGGCGGCTATCGCCCGGCTGGCGGCGGGCGACATCGTGGCGATAAAAGGCGTCGGCGGCTTTCATCTGGCCTGCGACGCCGGCAACCCCGCTGCTGTTGCCACGCTGCGGGCGAGGAAACACCGTCCGGCGAAACCGCTGGCGGTGATGCTGACCTCTGCGGCGGGGTTACCTGCCGACGCCGTGGCGCTGATGGACTCCCCGGCGGCGCCCATCGTACTGATTAGCAAAGCGCAGGTCTCCGGCCTGTGCGACGAGATTGCGCCAGGGCTTGCGGAAGTTGGGGTGATGCTGCCGTCTAATCCGCTGCAGCATTTGCTTCTGCAGGCGCTGGCGCGCCCTATCGTGATGACCTCCGGCAACCTTAGCGGCCGCCCGCCGGCGTTAAGTAATACTGAAGCACTCAACGACTTAGCCGACATCGCCGACGGCTTTTTGCTCCATAACCGCGACATCGTGCAGCGGCTGGATGATTCTCTGGTGCGCTCGAGCGGAGAAATGCTGCGCCGCGCCCGGGGCTACGTCCCGGATGCGCTGGCGCTGCCGCCGGGTCTGGACAAGGTGCCGCCGCTGCTGGCGCTGGGCGCGGACATGAAAAACACCTTCTGCCTGGCGCGCGGGGGCGAAGCGGTTCTCAGCCAGCACTTCGGCGATCTTGGCGAGGAGGGCGTCGAGCAGCAGTGGCGCAGCGCGCTGCAGCTGATGCAGAACATCTTCGCCTTTGCGCCGCAGCGGGTGGTGGTTGACGCCCATCCTGGCTATCGATCGACGCAGTGGGGAGCGGCTCTGCCGCTGCCGGTGGAGACCGTGCTGCATCACCATGCTCACGCTGCGGCGTGCCTGGCAGAGCACCGCTGGCCGCTCGACGGCGGAGACGTTATCGCCCTGATCCTCGACGGAATCGGCATGGGGGAGAACGGCGCGCTATGGGGAGGGGAGTGCCTGCGGGTTAACTATCGCCAGTGCGAACATCTCGGCGGGCTGCCGGCCGTCGCCCTGCCGGGCGGCGACCTGGCGGCGCGTCAGCCGTGGCGTAATCTGCTGGCTCAGTGCCTGGCTTTTGTCCCTGACTGGCAGGATTACCCGCAGACCGGTACGCTGCGCCAGCGCAACTGGCCGCTGCTGGCGCAGGCCATCGACCGCGGTATTAACGCGCCGCGCGCCTCGTCCTGCGGACGGCTGTTTGATGCCGTCGCCTGCGCGCTGGACTGCGCCCCGGAGAGCCTGAGCTATGAGGGGGAGGCGGCCTGTCGGCTGGAGGCGCTGGCCGCCAGCTGCCCCGGCGTCAGCCATCCGGTCACGCTGCCGTGGCGCGGCAATGCGCTGGACCTGGCCACCTTCTGGCGGCAGTGGCTGCGGTGGCAGGCGAGCCCGGCGCAAAAAGCCTGGGCATTTCATGACGCCCTGGCCTGCGGACTGGCGGCGATGGCCCGCGACTGTGCGACTGCCCGCGGCATCGACACGATTGTCTGCAGCGGTGGGGTGCTGCATAACCGTCTGCTGGCGGCGCGATTGACCTTTTATCTGGCGGATTTTACTCTGCTGTTTGCGCAGCAGTTGCCGGCCGGCGACGGCGCAATCGCCTATGGTCAGGCGGTGATCGCCGCCGCTCGCGTTCAGGCTCAAGGAACACAACAATGATAATGACAGTTTTACGCCAGCAGCCGCGCGCCGCGGGCCTGGTGTTGGGGTTGATCGCGGCGAACTTACTGGCCTGGTGCTGGGCGCTGCAGGCCTTTGGCGACAGCGGCGCGCTAATGGCCGCCAGCCTGCTGGCCTGGGGCTACGGCCTACGCCACGCAGTGGACGCCGATCATATCGCGGCGATTGATAACGTCACCCGCAAGATGATGCAGCAGGGGCGGCGGCCCTTCGCCGTCGGGGCCTGGTTCTCGCTGGGCCACTCGTCGATTGTGGTGCTGGCCTCGGCAGCGATTGCCGCTACCGCCACGGCCTTCAGCGCGCAGATGAACTGGCTGCACGACACCGGTAGCGTCATCGGCACCGCTGTGTCGGCGCTGTTTCTGCTGGCGATGGCCTTTATCAACCTGGTGATATTGCGCAGCGTCTGGCGTAGCTTTCGGGCGTGGAAGCGGGGTGAGCCGTTGAGCGACGAGATCGTCAGCGGCGGCGGGGTGATGAGCTGGCTGTTTGGCAAAACCTTTCGTCTGGTCAGCCGTAGCTGGCAGATGTACCTGGTCGGTTTCCTGTTCGGCCTCGGGTTTGATACCGCCACCGAAATCGGCGTGCTGGGCATCTCCGCCGCCGGCGCGTCGAGCGGGATTTCCGTCTGGTCGATTATGGTCTTCCCGGCGCTGTTCGCCAGCGGCATGGCGCTGGTGGACACCCTCGATAACGTGCTGATGGTCGGCGCCTACGGCTGGGCGTTCAGCAAGCCGCAGCGCAAGCTTTACTACAACATGACCATCACCGGCACTTCGGTGGTGGTGGCGCTGTTTATCGGCGGCCTGGAAGCGCTGGGTCTGCTGATGGATAAGTTTGCGCTCAGCGGCGGAATATGGCGCTGGGTAGGGGCGTTAAACGACAACCTCGGCGACGCCGGGTTTGTGGTGGTCGGGCTGTTTGTCGCCTGTTGGGCGCTGTCGGTGCTCAATTATCGCTGGCGCGGCTACGATAATCTGGCGCGTTAGGTTCAGCATTTTCCCGGCTTGCGCTGCGCTAAGCCGGGCGATCATCACTCTCTGGCGGCGCTTCTCTGCGCAGGTTCCCACCGGTCGTCACGAACCATCGCTCTACGTTAATCAGCTCACTTATTTAACTCATTGAAAAATTATTATTTTTATCAAATCTTCATTTCTCTTCGTTTTAACGACCCGCAGCATCTGTGATTCACCTCTTATTTACATCATTTAAACCATTCGTTAACTGGATAAAAACACGGCAGCCTCGTTATAGTAGTTTTGTAAAATAAAACACTGTTGTACAGGGTAAAACAAAACGAGGTATTCATGGAGATCGTTACCGCGCCGCACCTTGCGGTCAGAAACGAGTGGCTTGCGTTACATCGTGAAGCGCCATTACAACCCGAGCTGCCCATCATTGATGCGCATCATCATCTTTGGGATCGGCAAACCGGCCGCTATCTCACCCATGAGTTCAGCGACGATATCCAGACCTCAGGGCATCGCGTTGTCTCATCGGTCTACGTGCAATGCCGCTCCATGTTGCGTCGCGACGGGCCGGAGACGCTTAAACCGCTTGGTGAAATCGAGTTTGCCAGCGGTATCGCCGCGATGTTCGCCAGCGGACATTATGCAAACGCGCTCGGATGCGAAGCCGTCATCGGCGGCCTTAGCTTGCTGGCGGGCGATGCGATGCAGCCTGCCATCGAGAGCGCGATAGCGTTATCCGGCGGGCGGCTGCGTGGGATGCGCAATCCGTTGGCCTGGCATCCCGATCCGCGGGTCACGTCCAGCCCGGTTACGCCACCGCCAGGACTGGCGCTGAGCGATCCGTTCCATCGGGGCGCTCTCTGCCTTGCGAAAAATGGATTGTCGCTTGATGTGTGGGTTTACCACACGCAACTGGATGAAATTGCCGAGCTGGCGCGGTACATACCAACGCTTCAGATTGTGCTCGATCACTGTGGCGGGCCAGTCGGCGTTGGACCCTATTCAGAACGGGATCCAGACATGTTTCAGCAGTGGCGAAACAGTATGCGACATCTGGCGGAACTGCCGAACGTATGCGTAAAAATTAGCGGATTTGGTATGACGGTCAGGGGATTTCCCTTCGCAGCGGCAGAAACACCGCCGGATTCGCAAATGCTGGCACAGGCCTGGCAACCGTGGTTTGAGACCATCGTTTCGCTTTTCGGTGCGGAACGCTGCATGTTCGCCAGCAACTTTCCGGTCGATAAAGGCATGTTCAGCTACGGCGTTTTCTGGAACGCCTGCAAACGCCTGGCGCAACAGATGTCCCCTGGCGAACAGGCGCAGTTGTTCTGGCGCACTGCCGCAACCTGTTATCGGTTAACCTCTGTGGAGAAGATCAATGACCAGTAAAAGCGAGCTGAATCAATTTACTGCGACTAAAGCGACGCCTGACACATTGCCACAGCGCGTTGCTGAGAGGCGGACGCTGGCGCTGGGCGGCCTTGGCTGGACATTTGAAAGCTATGACTCCTTTCTGCTTTCATTGCTGTTGCCAGTACTGGGCGTGGTGTTCGGTATTAATAAAACCGAGCTTGGGCTGTTTATCAGCGTCACGGCCGGGGGGCAGATTATTGGCGGGATCCTGTTTGGTTTTATCGCCGACAAAATTGGCCGTGTAAAAACGGCGCTGACCTGTATCGCCATCTATTCACTCTTTTCCGGCCTGTTAGCCTTTACGCACGATCAACAACATTTCGCGCTGTTACGTTTTTGCGGCGCGCTGGGTATGGGCGGAATGTGGACATCGGGCGCGGCGCTGATTGCGGAAACCTGGCGGCCAGAGCGGCGCGCGCGCGGCGGCGCGCTGATGCAAATGGGGTTGCCCGTTGGCGCGATTCTGGCCATCAGCCTGACGGCAATCGTCAGCTCGGTTAATGGCGGCCTGGAGCAGGGGGCATGGCGCTATCTGTTTATGATCGGCGCGCTGCCGGTGTTCATTATGAGCGTGGTGGCCTGGTTCACACCGGAATCGCAGGTTTGGCTTGCTCGTCAACAGGCGAAGGCGACGAGTAGTCAACCTGCCGCGAAGCTGGGGAAACACAATCTGCGAGGTCTGCTGCTGGCCTTTGTCTTTATCTTTTTTATTCAGTATCTGTTCTGGGGCGTATTTACCTGGACACCCACCTATCTGCGAGAAGTCAAACACCTGGATTTTCTGCACAGTCTGAAATTTGTACTTGCGCTGCAGGCTGGGGCCATCGCGGGGTTTCTGGTGTTTTCGGTGCTGGCGGATAAGTGGGGACGCCGTCCAATGTTCCTGATTTATCTGTTAACGGGCGCGATTGCCGTCGCGCTTTACCTTGTGACCACTCAACCCATCATTCTGATGGTGGCGATTTTCATGGCCGGTTTCGGGGTTAACGGTATTTTTGCGGGCTCCGGACCCTTCCTGGCGGAAATCATCGGGGACACCTCTTCCCGGGGCTTCCTGATGGGGCTCGCCTATAACGGAGGCCGTCTGGGCGGATTTATTGCGCCGCTACTGATTGGCGCTGTCGCCAATGCCGGCGGTTTCACCGCGGGACTGGCGACGACCGTGGTTGCTTTCCTTGCGGCGATGCTGGTGGTGTGGCGAGCGCCGGAAACCAGAGGCATCAAGCTGAAGTAACGTATTTCATCTCTACATCGTTTTCCTGATAAACATAATGAAACCCTGCGAGGAAACCATGACCGATCAATTACCGAACCGCGCGACCGATAACGACGCGCTGGAAAAAGAGACCATGCGGCGGGTTATCTGGCGCATCCTTCCGTTCCTGGTGGTGAGCTACCTGGTGTCGATTATTGACCGGGGCAATATAGGTATGGCTGCGCTGCAGATGAATGAGGATCTGGGGCTAAGTAAGGCGGCTTTTGGTTTCGCCAGCAGTTTGTATTTTGTCGCCTACTTTATTTTTGAAGTACCCAGCAATCTGGCGATGCAGAAGGTGGGCGCACGCTTGTGGCTGCCGCGCATTATGATTAGCTGGGGAGTGGTATCGATGTGTATGGCGCTGGTGCAAAATACCACCTCACTGTATATCGTCCGTTTTTTACTGGGTGCCGCCGAAGCGGGTTTCTTCCCGGGCGTGGTGCTCTATCTTACCTGGTGGATCCCGTCGCGCTACCGTGCGCGCATCATTGCCTCTTTTATGGTGGCCATTCCGCTGGCTAACTTTATCGGTTCACCGCTTTCAGGGTTGATCCTGACCCTGGATGGCTGGTTAGGGCTGCGTGGCTGGCATCTGTTATTCATTATTGAAGGGCTGCCGGCGGTACTGCTGGGAATAGCCGCGTTTTTTATTCTGCGCGACCGCCCTCACCAGGCTGGCTGGTTAACCGAGCGGCAAAAAACGTGGCTGGAAAACACCCTTCAGGCAGAGCGGCAACAGCAGACACAGATCGGCCACACCACGACATGGCAACTGTTGAAGCATCGCCAGATCTGGCTTATGGCGCTGATTTACGCTGGCGCTTCTTCTGCCGGCACCACGCTAAGCGTCTGGTCTCCACAGCTGCTGAAGTCGTTCCATCTTGATAACCTGACCACCGGGCTGCTGAATGCCATCCCCTATGGCCTGGCCTCGGTGCTGATGATTGTATGGGGACGCAGTTCGGACCGGAATAATGAACGCCGCTGGCACACGGCCCTTGCCCTCTTTATGATTGCGGCTGGCGTGTTCGCGGCATTTATCAATCTATCGCTGCCGGCCACCATTATGATCCTCAGTACCATACTGATTGGCGCATATGCGGCGAAGGGCCCCTTCTGGGCGCTGGCATCGGGCTGGATGAGCAGCACGTCAGCTGCCGCCGGGCTGGCGGCCATCGGCGCGATCGCCAACCTGATTGGCGGCGCGGTGATGGTGAATGCCTATGGCATTATTAGCGAACGGACAGGAAGCTATACGCTGGCGATGCTGCCGCTGGCCGCCTTGTGTCTGGCAGGCGGCATTGCGGTGCTGGCGATGGGGCGCCGTTACTCGCAGTCTGCCAGGCAGGAAAAACAGGTGACCCATTAATAAGCAAAGGCGGGATTTTTCCCGCCTTCTCAGCAAAGCTACTCTTTCACACCGTAAAACGTTTCGCAGAAAGGCTTGCTGGCCCCTAGCTTGAGCGACAGGCGGTTGGCCGTCTCCTGCATGAGCTGGCTGATGCCGCTCGTTTTACGATCTTCCGTCAGACGCGATGCCGGCCCGGTCAGGGCCAGCGCCGCGATCAGTCTATCGTGGACGCCAAAAACAGGCATTGCGAAGGCCGCAGTGTGCGGGTCGCGCGCGCCGGAGGTATAGAACGGCAGCGTCGACTCGTCTTCCGGCAACGATTCACCCAATCCCCAGTGGCGTAAAACCTTGCTGATAGCGGAACCATCCAGCGGGAACTGGCTGCCGGGCAGGTTGCTGTGGCGTAATCCCTGGGAGGCTTCGGCGCGGAACAGGCACAGGCGTTGCCCACCCTCAATCACATACCAGCTTGCGCTTTCGCTGGAGGCCTGCGACAGCGCCTGCAATTCCGGCTGTACGACTCTGGCAAGTTCAAATGATTGCTCATAGAGCTTGCCGAGATAGAGCAAACGGTGGCCGAGCGTATAGGTGCCATCGTCGTGCCGGATGATGTAGTTCATTCGCTCAAGCGAATTCATCAGGCGATAAACGGTTGTTTTGTGATATCCCGAAAGCTGGGCCAGCTCGGTTAACGTCAGACTGTCATTACCGGGACGGAAGCAGTCAAGTAAAGCCAGCGCCTTTTCAACGGCAATTACGCCTTCATTCCCCATCATGTTCTCCTTTTTGCCGACCAAAATTGTACCTGAATTTTGTGAGTAACTTCGTGTTTACATCACAAACAACTTCGCAACACTGGCGAAAAGCGACGCAATGCTCGTATAGTTGTTTTATATAGTACACACAAGTTGTACCTAGTAAAACAAATGGAGAGTCACCATGCCTGCTTCACAACAGAAACTCATCAATCTTGATATTGCGCGTGTTGACGCGGAAGAGGTCCGTCAGGCTGCCGAATTTCAGGCCGCCATCCTGGCTGACGTAGCCGGACGCCGTGGCACATTACATGGCCGCATCAAGCCGCTGGCGCCGCATATGACGGTTGCCGGGCCGGCGATTACCGTAGAGGTACGCCCAGGGGATAATCTGGCTATTCACGCCGCAATGGCCGTCGCCAAACCTGGCGACGTGCTGGTCATCGACGGGAAGGGCGATCTCTCCTGCGCGCTGCTGGGAGAGATCATGGCAACGCAGGCGCAGGCCAGCGGTATCGCCGGGATCGTCATCGATGGTGCTGTTCGTGATGCGGAAACCTTAAGTAAACAACGCTTTCCGGTTTTCGCAGCCGGCCTGAATCCGTGCGGTCCCACCAAGTTCATTCCTGGCCGGGTCAATCATGCCATTTCGGTCGGTGGCGCCGCGGTGCAGGCAGGTGACTTAGTGGTAGGGGATATTGACGGCGTGGTTGTTATCCCGCGCGATGAAGTCCGCACTATCATCGAGCTGGCGAAAGGTAAACTGGAAATGGAATCAAAACGTCTGGTTGCTATCCGCGACGGCGACCTTCGTCCGCACTGGCTGGAGAGCGCTCTGCGTCAGGCGGGGATGCTGAGCGAAGGGGAGACACTGCCATGAGCGCTAAAAAAGTCATACTGATTACCGGCAGCGATTTGGCTGACGCGGCGCTGGGGATGCTGGAAGATTACGAACTTGTCTTTGCCGGCCGCCAGCCTACAGAGGCCCAGCTGATCGCGCTGTGCCAGCAGCACAATCCCGTCGCCATCCTGGTGCGCTATGGCCACATCACTGCCGCCGTTATGGATGCCGCCCCGGCATTGAAGGTGATTGCCAAACATGGCAGCGGCATCGATGTCATTGACGTTGAGGCGGCTGCCGCGCGCGGCATTCTGGTTCGCGCGGCGACCGGGGCGAATGCCGCCGCGGTGTCCGAACACACCTGGGCGTTAATTCTGGCCTGTGCTAAGTCGGTCATTCCGCTTGATCGCCGCCTGCGCGAAGGGCACTGGGATAAATCAACGCATAAATCGCTTGAGCTTGAGGGCAGAACGCTGGGACTCATCGGCCTCGGCGCCATTGGCAGCCGGGTGGCGAAGATTGCCTGTGCCTTTGGCATGAAGGTTCTGGCTTACGATCCCTATGCGAAAGCGGTTCCGCCGGAATGTGAACGTGTTGCTGAACTTAGCGAGCTGCTCATGCAGGCCGATGTGCTGTCGCTTCATTGCCCTTTGACGCAACAAAACAGGGAAATGATCAATGCCGCCACGCTGGCGCAGTGTAAGCCGGGCGCCATCCTCGTGAATACCGCGCGCGGCGGGTTGATTGACGATGCGGCGCTGGCCGCGGCATTAAAAGCGGGGACCTTGCGCTGGGCGGCGCTTGACAGCTTTAATAGTGAACCATTAACCACGCCGCATATCTGGCAGGCGATCGATAATGTCATTCTCTCTCCGCATGTGGGCGGCGTTAGCGATGCCTCTTACGTGAAAATGGGGACCGCCGCCGCGGCCAACATTCTGCAGGTGCTGCAGGAGTTGGCTCAGACAGAAACAACGTATTAAGTGTTAACCGAACCTGCGCTCCCGGTTAATTATTCTGCCCTTATGCACTTACGGGCGGCGTCCGCAGGCCGGGTAAGCGTAGCGCCAGCCGGCGAAATAACCGCGCAACAGGGCTGCGTGGGAGGTAATCAATGCTTGCCCGGCGGCGCTGCGTGTATTGCAGATACGGTTATCGGAATGCCACTTTGTCACTCCGGCAACAGCGTCTGTCGCCTGTAACTTCAGCGTACATTGCGCTCCCGGTTAATCTTCTGCGTTATGTCTTTCATGGCGCAGGGAGCGCACAGGGGGCGGCCAGTCGCCGCCGCCCCCTGTACCCCCGGGCTCCGGCCAGCAAAATCGCCGCTGCGCGGTCCCTTCGACTTATCCCTGCAGGCTTCGGGTCGGGCCGAGGCAGCGTCCGTGCAAAACACGGCCCTCAGCCCGCATCCATGCGGGCTGCCCCGGCCTTCCGGGAATGTCTCAGCGATTTTGAGGCCGTCAGCACCGGCAGTTTCAGCGACCCCAGCGCCAGCGGTGATTTGGGGCTGTAGGCCGGGTAAGGTGCAGCCGCCACCCGGCGAAATCAAGGATACCGTGCCTGATATCTTGCCCGGCGGCGCTGCGCTTGCACGGGCCTACGGGGTGTGAGCCTGTGAGTGGATCCTGTAGGCCGGGTAAGCGTAGCGCCACCCGGCAAACTAACGGCGCAACAGGGCTGCCTGGAAGGTCATCAACTCCCCAGCTGTTTGAGCAGGGCAAAGGCGTCTTTCATCTTGTCTTCGCTGACCACAAAGGCGCGCAGCTGCTTCTCACCATCCAGCCCTTTCGCCACCAGCCCCTCTTTGGCGGCCACGATGTTCCACGTCAGATCCTCGCGACGGGTATCGCCGGCCAGATGCAGCGGCAGATCCGGGGTCTTCACCTTCACCAGCATCGGCGGCAGTTTCAGTTCTCCCGTCTGCGCCAGCAGGTTTTTACTCAGGCACATGGCGCTGAGTAAAATCGGCTGCAGGAACGGCAGTACCGTACCGTTGATTTCCGCACAGTCGCCGAGGGCGTAAATCGCCGGGTCGCTGGTTTGCAGCTGGCTATTGACCACCACGCCGCGGTTAATCTGCAATCCGGCGTGGCGCGCCAGCGAGGTTTCCGGGCGCAGGCCGGCGGCGGCCACCACTGCATCGACGGTTATCACGCGCTGGCGATCGAGGCTAACGCGGATGCCGTCGGCGGTATGCTCAAGCCCTTCCAGCTGCGTTTTTAACATCAGATGGACGCCCATCCCGGTGAGGCGATGCTGCAGACGGCTGCTGACCTCCGGCGGCATCAGCGCCGCCAGTACGCTGGCGGCGTTATCAACCACCGTCACCGCTTTACCGGCGCGACAGAAATCCATCGCCAGCTCGCAGCCAATCAGGCCGCCGCCGACGATCAGCACCCGCCTGGCGTCGCGGAGCTGGCTCTGCGCGGCGCCATATTCGCGCTGGCTGTTCAGCGTCAGCATCAGCTCGCGGCCCGGCACCGGGGGGATAAACGGCGTGGCGCCGGTGGCCAGCACCAGTTTGTCGTAGCGCCACTGCTTATCCAGGCTTTTCACCCGATGGTTTTCAGCGTCGACATCGTTCACCCAGGTATGGGGAAACAGGCGCAGATTGTACTGCTCGGCGAACTCGCCGGCGCTTTGCAGGGTGAGATCGTCGGCGTGCTGTCCGCGGCTGATGACGTGGCTGAGATCGGGCTTGTTGTACTCATCCATGCTATCGGCGGCGATGAGGGTCAGCGGGATTCCGGCATCCTGCTTACGAATATTTTTCACCAGCTGGCGGGCCGCGAAGCCCGAGCCGATGATGACGATACCATCACTCATTTTGCCTCCGTCGCCAGGACGTCAAAGACATCTTTGCCAAGAGAACACTCAGGACAAAGGAAATTGTCCGGCACTTCACTCCAGGGCGTGCCCGGCTGGACATCCTGGTTAGGTTCGCCTTTCGCCGGGTCATAGACCCACTGGCAGACGCTGCACTGCATCATGGGACCGAGATCGGCGGCCGTGGCGGCGGCACAGGCGTAGTCCTGTTGTTCCGGCGTGACTGTCGCTTCAGCAACCGGCAGCGGGGAGAGAGCCCACTGGCGGGCGATGTCGCGACCGTGTTGGCGGCACAGTTCGAGCGCGTCGATATCCGGGCGCCATTTGGCTTTCAGGCTCAGGGACATCTCAAAGCCGGCATCCTGCAGGCGGGTGGACAGGCGGTCTACCGCGCCGCCGCTCCAGCCGTGGGAGCCAAAGGCGCTGGCGCGTTTGTTGCGAAAACGCAGCCCGGTCATCTCTTCCACCAGCCCGGCGATTTTCGGCATCATCACGTTGTTCATGGTAGAGGTGCCCACCAGCACGCCCTTCGAGCGGAAAACATTGGTGAGGATGTCGTTTTTGTCGCTGCGGGCGACGTTAAAGATTTTCACCGCCACCCGTGGGTCGACCTCAGTGATCCCCTGGGCAATGGCGTCCGCCATCATGCGGGTGTTGTTGGACATGGTGTCGTAGAAAATCGTGATGCGATCTTCCTGATAATCCGCCGCCCATTCGAGGTATTTCTCAACGATTTGCGTCGGGTTATCGCGCCAGACCACGCCGTGGGAGGTGGCAATCATCGCTACCGGCAGATTGAAGCCGAGGATTTCGTTAATTTTCGGCGTCACCAGGCGGCTGAAGGGCGTCAGGATGTTGGCGTAGTAGCGCTGGCACTGTTCGTACAGTTCACTCTGGTCCACTTCATCGTTGAACAGATGTTCGTCGCAGTAGTGCTGCCCGAAGGCGTCATTGCTGAACAGCACCGCGTCGCCGGTCAGGTAGGTCATCATGCTGTCCGGCCAGTGCAGCATTGGCGTTTCGACGAAGATCAGCTGCTTACCGTTGCCGATATCGAGAGTGTCGCCAGTTTTCACCACGTGGAAGTTCCACTCCGGATGGTGGTGATGACCGTTGATGGAGTCGATGGCGTTGGCGGTGCAGTAGATCGGCGTATCCGGGATCTGCATCATCAGCTCAGTCAACGCGCCGGCGTGGTCCTCTTCGGCGTGGTTAATAACGATGTAGTCGAGGTCGGCGAGGTCGATTTCGCGGCGCAGGTTCTGCACGAACTCGCGGCTGAATTTGTGATCGACGGTATCGATCAGCACGTTTTTCTCTTCGCGGATGAGATAGCTGTTATAGCTGCTGCCGCGCAGCGTTTTATATTCGGTGCCGTGGAAATCACGCACTTCCCAGTCACGTTGGCCAACCCAAAGAATGTTATTTTTCACCACAATAGACATAGCAACCTCAATCAATACAGTGTGTTTAAACTCAGTTGCCTGGCGTATTACAAGTTGCGTGCCAGTTTTTTAAGGTATTGAATAAAAAGAATTTTTAAATTTTCATGATTTTCGTTGTTGTCAAAATGACAATGATTAAAATAGTCGATATGACTATTAAGGTTGTCAAAATGACAATGGAGCGATGATGAGTTTTTCCGTTGAGGCGCTGGCGAGAATCGCCATTGATTTACAAAGCGATATCGGTCACGTCGACCGCTTTTCGCGCCTGATCGCCACCCTGCGGCAGATCCTGGGCTGCGACGCCTCGGCGCTGCTGCGCTATGAGGCCCATCAGTTTGTGCCGCTGGCGATCGATGGCCTGGCGCAGGATGTGCTTGGCCGGCGCTTTGCGCTGGATGGGCATCCGCGGCTGGAGGCGATCGCCCGCGCCGGCGATGTGGTGCGCTTCCCGGCGGACAGCGACCTGCCGGACCCCTATGACGGCCTGATCCCCGGCCAGGAGAGCCTCAAGGTTCACGCCTGCGTGGGGCTGCCGCTGTTTGCCGGGCAAACGCTGATCGGTGCACTGACCCTTGACGGTATGGATGCCGACCGCTTCGACAGCTTCAGCGATGAAGAGCTGCGGCTGATCGCCGCCCTGGTGGCTGGGGCGCTGAATAACGCGCTGCTTATCGCCCGCCTTGAAGCGCAAAACGTCCTGCCGCCGCAGGTGGTGAATTACCCGCAGCCGGAGCGCCAGGAGCTCATCGGCCTGTCGGCGCCGATGCTGCAGCTGAAAAAAGAGATCGAGATTGTCGCTGCCTCGGATTTAAACGTGCTGATCAGCGGCGAAACGGGGACCGGCAAAGAGCTGGTGGCGAAGGCGGTGCATCAGGGTTCGCCGCGGGCGGCTAACCCGCTGGTGTACCTCAACTGCGCGGCGCTGCCGGAGAGCGTGGCGGAGAGCGAGCTGTTCGGTCACGTGAAAGGGGCGTTTACCGGGGCTATCAGCAACCGCAGCGGCAAATTTGAGATGGCCGATAACGGCACGCTGTTCCTCGACGAAATCGGCGAACTGTCGCTGGCGCTGCAGGCGAAGCTGCTGCGCGTCCTGCAGTATGGCGATATTCAGCGTGTCGGCGATGACCGCAGCCTGCGGGTCGATGTGCGGGTGCTGGCGGCGACCAACCGCGATCTGCGCCAGGAGGTGGTGGAAGGGCGCTTTCGCGCCGATCTCTATCACCGGCTGAGCGTTTTCCCGCTGTCGGTTCCGGCGCTGCGCGAGCGGGAAAATGACGTGGTGCTGCTGGCAGGCTATTTTTGCGAGCAGTGCCGCCTGCGGATGGGGCTGGCGCGGGTAATTTTAAGTGAGGCAACGCGTAACAGGCTGCAGCAGTGGTCGTGGCCGGGCAACGTGCGCGAACTGGAGCATGCCATTCACCGGGCGGTGGTGCTGGCGCGGGCTACCCAGGCTGGCGATGACGTAGTACTGGAGCCGCAGCATTTCCAGTTTACAGCGGCTGCGCCGACGTTGCCGACCGAGGAGATGGCAGCGGCGCCGGCGATGGGCAACGTCAATCTGCGCGAAGCCACGGATAACTTCCAGCGCGAGGCGATTTCCCGCACGCTGGCGGCGCATCAGGGCAACTGGGCGGCGACCGCCCGCGCGCTGGAACTGGACGTCGCCAACCTGCACCGGCTGGCGAAACGTCTGGGGCTTAAAGGATCCCGGCCTGGTAAAAGTTCTGCAGGTTGATGGCGCCGACCAGCAGGCCGTTTTCATCCACGACCGGCGCGGCGCTGATTTTATGTTTCATCAGCCGCTCTTTGGCTTCCACCGCGCGGCTCTCCGCCTGCAGCGTCACGCCGTTGCGGGTCATCGCCTGCGTGACACCGTCGTTTAAGGTGCCGCCGCCCACCAGCCAGCGGCGCAGGTCGCCGTCGGTGAAGACGCCCTGCACGCGGTTGGCCTCATCGCAGACCGCCACCAGGCCGAGCCCGGTGCGGCTCAGCTCGAGCATCGCGTCCATGACGTTGGCGTCTGTACCGACGCGCGGCACTTCGTCGTCGCGGCGCATCAGATGATGCACTTTGTTCAGCAGACGCGCGCCGAGCGCCCCCGCCGGATGGGAGCGAGCGAAATCCTCTTCACTGAAGCCGCGGGCTTGCATCACCGCCATCGCCAGCGCGTCGCCGAGCATCAGGGTGTTGACGGTGCTGGAGGTCGGCGCCAGATGCATCGGACAGGCTTCGCGCTCCACGGCGATATCCAGCACTGCTTTCGCCGCCAGCGCCAGCGGCGAGGTGGATTTGCCGGTCATCGCCAGCAGGGGTATCCCTTTTTCCTCCAGCCGCGGCACGATCAGATCCAGCTCTTTCGCGCTGCCGGAGTAGGAGATAAACAGCATCACATCGCGACCGTCGAGCATGCCGAGATCGCCGTGCAGGGCTTCCGCCGGGTGGACGAAAAAGGCCGGAGTGCCGGTGCTGGCGAAGGTCGCCGCCAGCTTTTTGCCGATATGACCGGATTTCCCGATACCGGAGACAATCAGTTTGCCCTCGCAGTGGATGATGGTCTCCGCCGCGCGGATGAAGTCATCGCCCAGGCGTTCCGGCAGGCGGCTCGCCTCCTGTAGCTCCAGCATCAGGGTCTGGCGTCCGGCCTCTAACAAAAAGTTACTCATGATGTTCTCCAGTAATGATGACTTCTATGCCTTTGGCTTCCAGCGCCCGCTGGAATGCAGGGTCAATATCGGCATCGGTAATCAGTTTATCCACGCGCTCCAGGCCGCAGACAATATTGGGGCTTTTACGGCCAAACTTTGACGAGTCGGCCATCAGGATCACTTCGCGGGCGGCGTTGCACATCGCCTTGCTGACGGTATACACCTCATTGAAGGTGGTGACGCCGGCGTTCAGATCGATGCCGTCGGTGCCCATAAACAGCTTGTCGAAACTGAACTGTTCGAAAGCGTTTTCCGCCAGCTGGCCGTGAAAGGAGGCCGATTTTTTGCGGAAGGTGCCGCCGGGCATCAGGATAGTCTGTTCATTATCCAGTTCGGCAAGGGCATTGACGATATGCAGGCTGTTGGTCATCACCGTGATGTTATTGAAGCGGCTGAGCAGTGGGACCATCTGCAGCACCGTGCTGCCGGCATCGAGGATGAGGGAGTCGCCATCATGAATAAAACGCACCGCCGCTTCGGCGATGCGCGCTTTCTTATGGGTGTTGATCAACGTCTTATGATCGATCGGCGGATCGGCTTCATCCTTGTTGAGTACCACGCCACCGTAGGTGCGAATGACGGTGCCGGCGTTTTCCAGCGTGACCAGATCCTTACGGATGGTGGTGCCGGTCGTATCGAAATGTTGCGCCAGCTCTTCGACCGAGCATTTTCCCTGCGACTGCAGGAACTCGAGAATGGCTGCCTGGCGCTGACGTGGTTTCATAGGCGTCTATCCTGCGTTTAAGTTTCGAAGTGATAATTTCGCAAGATATTTACTTTTACAACGAAATTATCCATGTTTCGGATTAAGCGCTAATGATAGTGCATTCTGACAGCGCGGATCATGGGGAAAGATCACATCAGGCTGCAATTCCGCGATATGTTTGCCGTCCAGCGCGGGGATTTTTTGCGGACGGGCGAAAATGGTGAAGCCTTTCATCAGCAGCGTGTCGCAAATGCGGTTGTCATCATCAACGGCGATAGCGACGATGGCGCGCGGTTGAAAGCGTCCGGCGGAGCGGCCGACCCCCACCCGACCCTGCTGGCACAGGCTGTCGAAAGCGCGATTGAAACGGCGGATCTGCCAGCCGCCAAAGGCCATTTGGGTAAGCCAGGCGATGGCGGCGACGGTGATTAATGCGCTAACCATAGGTATCTCCTTAAGGGGGGCGGGAACAACCCGGGTCGTGGCGCGAGCGCCTAACCCGAGCGATCCGCGGTGCCTTTTCGTCGGGTAGCGGCTAACGCCTTACCCGACCTACAGTTTTGTAGCCCGGATAAGCGCGGCGCCATCCGGGATCCCTTTAAAACATCACCTGACCGCCGGTAATGTTGATCGACTGACCGGTGCAGTACGACGCCTGCGGGCTGGCGTAAAACATTAATACGTTCAGCACATCCTGATATTCGCAACCGCGCTTCAGGGGCACCTTGTCGATGTAGTACTGCTCGACCTCGCTCTCATCGATACCGAGCTTGGTGGCGTACTGCGGCAGCAGCGACTGGAACATCGGCGACTTCAGCAGATTGCCGAGCATCAGTGAGTGTACGGTAATGCCGTATTCCGCCAGATCCAGCGCCAGCGACTGGGTCAGTCCGACGCCGCCGAACTTCGCCGCGCTGTAGCCGGAGTTGTGCTTGCTGCCGACTTTGCCGGATTTCGAGTTGATCTGAATGATGCGTCCCTTAATGCCGTCGCGGATCATCAGCCGGGAGAATTCGCGGGCGCAGAGGAAGTAGCCCACCAGATTGACCTGTAGCGAGCGGTCGAAATCCCCCAGCGCAAAGTCGCTAATAAACGCCGCTTTGGCGATGCCGGCGCTGTACACCAGCAAGTCGACGCGCGAGAAAATCTCATCCACCCCATGGGCCAGCGCGGTGACGCTGGCCTCGCTGGTGGCGTCGGCGCCGAAGCCATACGCCATGCCTTCGCCATATTCAGCGTTAATCTCCTGGGCGACGCGGCTGGCTTTTTCGCTCTGAATATCGACCACCGCCACGCGGTAGCCCTCGGCGGCCAGCCCGCGGCACAGAAACTCTCCTAAGGTTTGTCCACCGCCAATGACAACAGCAACCTGATTCATCTTTCTCTCCTGTTAAGCAACAAATTTCAGTACGCAGCCGGGCGCAATGGCGTCCGGCACCGGGCCCGCCACGTGGACGGTCCCCGGAAACTCCGCGTCGCGATGGCCGTCAAAGCGCAGGGTGATATGGCCCAGCTCGCGCAGATTTTGCTCGGCAACGTCGCCGACGGCGGTCACCGGGTAGCGCAGCTCGCCAAGCTGCAGCTCTGCACCCGGCTGCAGCGAACCGGCAAGCTCGCCGTGGTTGTGAATAAAGCAATATGCTTCGATATCCGCCGGGGCGCCCTCGCGGAAGGTGATCAGCATTTGCTCTTCCAGCGCCATCGCCGCGCAGGCGCCGATGTGCGTAATGGTGGTCTGGTAAATCACGGTCATGTTCTGGCCCCTCTTACTGGTAAATAAATCCGGAAACGAACCACGCGATCAGCACCGTTGGCGCGCCGGTCAAAAAGCGGCTGACCAGCACTGACGGCACGCCGACGCGCACGGTATCCTGGCGAGCTTCGGCCAGCGACAGGCCAACCGGGATAAAATCGCAGGCGGCCTGGGCGTTAATGGCGAACAGCGCCGGCAGGGCGAGGTGCGGCGGAATATTGCCGAGGCCGATCTGCACGCCGATCAGTACGCCAATCACCTGGGCGATAACCGCGCCGGGGCCGAGAAACGGCGACAGCAGCGGGAAGGAGCAGATCAGCGCCAGGGTCACCAGACCCAGCGGATGGCTGGCGAGCGGCGCCAGGCCATGGGCGATCCAATCGCCGATGCCGGAGGCCATGATGATGCCGATCAGCGCCGAGACGAAGGCCATAAACGGCAGGATCGTCTTCAGCACCGTATCGATGGTGTCGCGTCCGGCCTGGAACAGCACCGCCACCACCGAGCCCATCCCCATCCCGACCTTCGCCAGTAGGCCATCGCTCTGTTCAGTGATCTTTTTGCTGGCGTCGTAGTCGCGACCCGCGCGGTTGTTCTCCGCCGGTGGCTCGGGAGCTATCGTGCCGCCGGTCGCGATGCGCTGAATGTTCTCCTCCTTGACGCCGGAGACGTAGATATCTTCTGTGATGTACTGGGCCAGCGGCCCCGATTTGCCGGTGGCATGGATATTCACCGTCGGGATGCGGCGCTTGGGATAGAGCCCGCAGCGCAGGGTGCCTCCGCAGTCGATAATCGCCACGCCGATGTCGCTTTCCGCCGGTTCGCCCTCTTTAAAACCGTCCACCGCCTGCCAGCCGGTCAGGCTGGCGATACGGTCAACGATCGCCGGGCGGGTGCCGGCGGTGATATAGACGATCTTTTTGCCCTCGACGACGTCGAGCTCAAGGGGGCCGCCCCAGCCGCCGGTGCCTTTCTCAATACGAATCCGGGTCATGATGTCGCTCCTGACAGATGCACTTTCTGAGCCAGCTGAATCGCCATTTTTCGCTCGAAAATCGAGGTGGTCAGGTCGGTAACACAGCCGCGGAAGAAGTTGGTCACCAGCCCGACCAGCAGATAGCTCACCGCCAGCGGACCGAGCGGCAGGCCGAGGGTGGTGAGGCCGTTGGCGATGCCGAGATAGACGAACAGTTCGCCGGGGTTGATATGCGGAAACAGACCGTTCATTGAGTGGCAGCTATAGGACGCCGCCGCGTAATAGCTGGGCTTGTACTTCTCTGGCATAAAGCGGCCCAGGCTCAGGGTCATCGGGTTACAAAACACAAAGGTACCGATGCAGGGCAACAGCAGGTAGCGGGAGATCGGGTTCCCGGCGCAGCGCTGCGCCAGTTTTTCGATCCGCTGCTGGCCAATAAAGTTGATCAGCGCGTTCATGATCACCAGCAGACTGATCAGCAAGGGGAGGATCCCGGTCACCATGCCGGTAAACACCTCGCCGCCTTTCTGAAACAGGCCGATAAACCACTCCGCGCCGTGGGTCACGACGTCAATCATTGTTCTCTCCTTCAGCATGTTATTTTTCTTGCTAACTGCAGACTAATTTTAATCATTTTGAAAGGTTTTAAAGTGTTAAATGGATCGCAAAATGAAAGATAAATATTTTATTTTGAAAGATTGGCGCTGAGAGGATGAAATAACGAGGGGCATGACAGCATGCAGGGAAGGGGGCGGTGAAGGACTATTTTGTCTACAAACGGATTGTCGCTTTCTTGTTGGTCGTCGCATGCTTTACCATAATTATCCCTTGCTGAATTTGTTAAACGGAATTCCCATGTTGAAGCGTCGCTCTCTGGCTTTACTTCCCCTTTGTGTGCTCCTCGCTGCCTGCAGCAGCAAACCCAAGACTCCCGCGGAAACGGAGATGGCGAGTGGAACCGGCGGCTTTTTGCTGGAACCGCAGCATAACGTGATGCAGATGGGCGGCGACTTCGCCAACAACCCGGCGGCGGCGCAGTTCATCGATAAGATGGTGGCGAAGCACGGCTTCGACAGGCAGCAGCTGCAGGAGATCCTGTCGCAGGCGAAGCGTCTGGACTACGTTCTGCGGCTGATGGATCGTCAGGCGCCGACCGGCTTGCCGCCGACCGGGCCAACCGGCGCCTGGCTGCGCTACAAGAAACAGTTTATTACCCCGGATAACGTGCAGAACGGCGTGGTGTTCTGGAATCAATATCAGGACGCGCTCAACCGCGCTTATCAGGTCTACGGCGTGCCGCCGGAAATCATTGTCGGTATTATCGGCGTGGAGACCCGTTGGGGACGGGTGATGGGCAAAACCCGCATCCTCGACGCGCTGGCGACCCTGTCGTTTAGCTATCCGCGCCGCGCTGAATACTTCTCCTCCGAGCTGGAAACCTTCCTGCTGATGGCGCGCAGCGAAAGCGACGACCCGCTGGATCTGAAAGGCTCTTTCGCCGGGGCGATGGGGTACGGCCAGTTTATGCCGTCGTCCTATAAGCAATACGCGGTGGACTTTAACGGCGACGGCCATATCAACCTGTGGGACCCGGTGGATGCTATCGGCAGCGTGGCCAACTACTTCAAACAGCACGGCTGGGTGAGCGGCGATCTGGTGGCGGTGCAGGCGCTGGGCCAGGCGCCGGGGCTGGAGAATGGTTTCAAAACCAAATACAGCGTGTCGCAGCTGGCGGCGGCGGGGCTAACCCCAACCCAGCCGCTGGGTAACCATCAGCAGGCCAGTCTGCTGCGCCTGGACGTCGGGACCGGCTATGAGTACTGGTACGGGCTGCCGAACTTCTACACCATCACCCGCTATAACCACAGCACCCACTACGCGATGGCCGTCTGGCAGCTTGGCCTGGCGGTTTCGCAGGCCCGCGGCGGTTATTAATACTGTCATCCGGCTGACAGTATCCGAGCCTCCCCGGATAACGGCGCGTAGCGCCTTATCCGGGCGACGGTCTGTTATCTGGTTGGTGGCCCCGTAAGCGCAGCGCGACCGGGGGATTTCCCGGAAAGGCCGCGCTTATCCTGCTGTTTCTTCCCGTCGGCATGCTTCCTGTCTACCTTTGTTACATTTACGCTCACCGGCTCTGATTTACAATCTAATTTCGCCTCTGTATTGTTATGTTATAACATTTAATAAAAGGGGTAAGGATATGTTCGCATCGGTTTTTATGGCATCCGGCGCGGCGCGCCTGGCCATCGCTGGAACGCTGCTGGCGGCGCTATGGCTGGCGACCTGGTGGGCGGTGACGCTGCCATGATTGAACTGGAACAACTGGTAACCGGCTATGGCGGGGCGGCGATCACCCCTCCGCTGAGCGGGATGATATGTCCCGGCAGCCTGACGGCAATCGTTGGTCTCAATGGCTGCGGAAAATCGACCCTGCTGAAAACCCTCGCCGGGTTTCTTCCGCCGGTCAGCGGCCGCCTGCGCTGGCAGGGAAAGCGGCCGGTGATTGGCTGGCTGGCACAGCGCCATGCCCTCGAGTCACAGTTTCCTCTCAACGTGCAGGATGTGGTGAGTCAGGGCGCATGGCCCGGCGTGTCGCTGCTGCGCGGTCTGAGCGGCGATACCCGGCGACGCATCGGCGCGGTGCTGGAGCGGGTCGGGCTGGCGAACCTGGCGAAAACCCCGATCGAAGCGCTCTCCGGCGGCCAGTTTCAGCGCATGCTGTTTGCCCGGGTGATGGTGCAGCGGGCGCCGCTGGTGATGCTCGACGAGCCCTTCACGGGTATCGATGAAGCGACCAGTCGCGAACTGATGGAGCTGATCCTCGACATGCACCGGCAGGGGCAAACCATCCTGGCGGTGCTGCATGATAACCAGCGGGTAGCCGACTTTTTTCCGGAGACGCTGCTTTTAACCCGCCAGCGCGCCTGCTGGGGTGCCACCCGGGCGGTTCTCCCGGCCTTCAGCCAGGCGAGGTCAGCATGATCTGGCACACCTTCTTTCAACCTTTTATTGAATTCGGCTTTATGCGCCGGGCGCTGGTGGTCTGCCTGGCGCTGTCGCTAAGCACCACCATGCTGGGCGTCTTCCTGTTGCTGCGGCGCATGAGCTTGATGGGCGACGCGCTGTCGCACGCCATTCTCCCCGGCGTGGCGGTGGGCTATCTGCTGAGCGGCATGTCGCTGCTGGCCATGACCGTGGGCGGCTTTGTCGCCGGCATCGCGGTCGCGCTGGTGGCGGGATGGGTGAGCCGGCGGACGCCATTAAAAGAGGACGCCAGCTTTGCTGGATTTTATCTGGGATCGCTGGCGCTGGGCGTCACTCTGGTGTCGCTGCGCGGCTCCAGCGTCGACCTGCTGCATCTGCTGTTTGGCTCCATTCTGGCGGTGGATCGTGACGCGGCGCTGTTTGTCAGCGGCGTCGCCAGCCTGACGCTGTTGTGCATCGCGCTGTGCTACCGCGGTCTGGTCAGCGAGGCGTTCGACAGTGCCTGGCTGCAGGTGAATAACCGCCGGTTGCCCGCGGTGCTGCATGGGCTTTTTCTGGCGCTGCTGGTGCTTAACCTGGTGGCGGGATTTCAGGTGCTCGGCACGCTGATGGCGGTAGGGGTGATGATGCTTCCGGCGGTTGCCGCGCGCTGCTGGGCGCGAACGCTGCCGGGCATCCTGCTGCTGGCGGCGCTCTCCGGCGCGCTCTGCGCCTGGCTGGGTTTGAGTCTCTCCTGGGCGGCCAGTCTTCCCGCCGGGCCCGCCATCGTGCTGACCGCCAGCGCGCTGTTTTTTATTTCGCTGTTTTTTGGCACGCGCAGCCGACTGCTGTTCGGCTGGCGCAAATTGATGGGGTAAGGAAATGATGAAACGTAGTGCAATAGTGGTCGCGCTGGCCTTCGGCCTGATGGCGCAGGGGGCGATGGCGAAAACGCTGAATGTGGTAAGCAGTTTTTCAGTGCTGGGTGATATGGTGCAGCAGGTTGGCGGGGAGCATGTCCATGTGGATACCCTGGTCGGCCCGGATGGCGATCCGCACACCTTCGAGCCGTCGCCGAAGGATAGCGCGCTGCTCAGCAAGGCCGACGTGGTGGTGGTTAACGGCCTGGGACTGGAAGGCTGGCTGGATCGCCTGATTAAGGCCTCTGGTTTTAAGGGCGAGCTGGTAGTGGCGTCGAAGGGCGTCAAGACCCATACCCTCGATGAAGACGGCAAAACGGTGACCGATCCCCACGCCTGGAACAGCGCAGCGAACGGCGCATTGTATGCGCAGAATATCCTCGATGGTCTGGTGAAAGCCGACCCGGAAGATAAAGCGGCGTTGACCAGCAGCGGCAAGCGCTATATCGACCAGCTGACGGCCCTCGACGGCTGGGCGAAAGGGCAGTTCAGCGCCATTCCGCTGGCCAAGCGCAAGGTCCTGACCAGCCATGACGCTTTCGGCTATTTTGGCCGCGCTTATCACGTAACCTTCCTCGCGCCGCAGGGGCTCTCTTCAGAGAGCGAGGCCAGCGCGGCGCAGGTGGCGGCGCTGATTAAGCAAATCAACGCGGACGGCGTCCATACCTGGTTTATGGAGAACCAGCTTGACCCGCGGCTGGTGAAGCAGATTGCCAGCGCCACCAGCGCGCAGCCCGGCGGAGAACTCTATCCTGAGGCGCTCTCCGCCCCGGGGGGCGTCGCGGATAGCTATGTCAAAATGATGCGTCATAACGTGGCGCTGATCGCCGCCAGCATGAAGTAAGCGTGCGATTTCTCATCCCGGCGCCGCCGGGATGATTCATTTTGGATGTCCCCTCGTAAATTCCACACCTCGTCCCCATATCTCTGTGGAAAGTGCTATCTTTGATGGCCTCTTTATCCGGAGCAAAGCGGGGCGATAATGACCGATTCAGAATTAATGCAGCTAAGCGAGAAGGTCGGCCGGGCGCTGCAGGCGCAGGGCGCGACGGTGACCACGGCGGAATCCTGCACCGGTGGCTGGATAGCGAAAGCCATCACCGATATTGCCGGCAGCTCAGCGTGGTTTGAACGCGGTTTTGTGACTTACAGCAACGAGGCCAAATCGCAAATGATCGGCGTCAGCGAAGCGACGCTGCGGGACAACGGCGCGGTGAGCGAACCGGTGGTGGTGGAGATGGCGATCGGCGCGTTGCGCGCCGCGCGCGCGGACTATGCCATCTCGGTTAGCGGCGTCGCCGGGCCGGATGGCGGCAGCGACGAAAAGCCGGTCGGGACGGTGTGGTTTGGCGTCGCCAGCGTTAGCGGGCAAGGGGTGACGCGGCGGGAATGCTTTGCCGGAGACCGCGAAGCGGTACGTCGTCAGGCGACGGCCTACGCGCTCAATCTGCTCTGGCAACAATTTCTACAAAAGACTTGATACTGTATGACTATACAGTATAATTGCCTCAACTGAACAAATATTAACGGCGAAGCGAACACGCTTCACCCTGCATGATTAGGAGTAACAATGGCGATCGACGAAAACAAACAGAAAGCGTTGGCGGCTGCACTGGGCCAGATC
This sequence comes from Klebsiella sp. JB_Kp031, assembly GCF_040064295.1. NCBI lineage: Bacteria > Pseudomonadati > Pseudomonadota > Gammaproteobacteria > Enterobacterales > Enterobacteriaceae > Klebsiella > Klebsiella sp. JB_Kp031. Next base: position 5,476 of record NZ_JBEAJW010000026.1, on the reverse strand, counting down.
GAAAAGCAATTCGGTAAAGGCTCCATCATGCGCCTGGGTGAAGACCGTTCTATGGACGTAGAAACCATCTCCACCGGCTCGCTTTCTCTGGATATCGCGCTGGGCGCCGGCGGTCTGCCAATGGGCCGTATCGTCGAGATCTACGGGCCGGAATCCTCCGGTAAAACCACCCTGACGCTGCAGGTTATCGCCGCAGCGCAGCGCGAAGGTAAAACCTGTGCGTTCATCGATGCGGAACACGCGCTGGATCCGGTCTATGCGCGCAAGCTGGGCGTGGATATCGACAACCTGCTGTGTTCTCAGCCGGATACCGGCGAGCAGGCGCTGGAAATCTGTGACGCGCTGGCGCGCTCCGGCGCGGTTGACGTTATCGTCGTCGACTCCGTCGCGGCGCTGACGCCGAAAGCGGAAATCGAAGGCGAAATCGGCGACTCTCACATGGGCCTCGCGGCGCGTATGATGAGCCAGGCGATGCGTAAACTGGCGGGTAACCTGAAGCAGTCCAACACGCTGCTGATCTTTATCAACCAGATCCGTATGAAAATCGGCGTGATGTTCGGTAACCCGGAAACCACCACCGGCGGTAATGCGCTGAAGTTCTACGCCTCCGTGCGTCTGGATATCCGTCGCATCGGCGCGGTGAAAGAGGGCGACAACGTCGTCGGTAGCGAAACCCGCGTCAAAGTGGTGAAGAACAAGATTGCGGCGCCGTTCAAACAGGCTGAATTCCAGATCCTCTACGGCGAAGGCATCAACTTCTTCGGCGAGCTGGTTGACCTCGGCGTGAAAGAGAAGCTGATTGAGAAAGCGGGCGCCTGGTACAGCTACAACGGCGACAAAATTGGTCAGGGCAAAGCGAACGCTATCACCTGGCTGAAAGAGAACCCGGCGGCGGCGAAAGAGATTGAGAAGAAAGTGCGCGAACTGCTGCTCAACAACCAGGACTCTACGCCGGACTTCGCCGTTGACGGCAACGATGCAGAAGAAACGGAACAAGATTTCTGATATCGTCTAACAGAGTGATAAAGGGCTGCTTATGCGGCCCTTTTGCTTTTCTTAGATTATTGAGGTGCCTGTGACTGAACCTTCATCACGCCGCTCCGGCTACGCCCGCCTGCTGGACCGCGCTATCCGCATTCTGGCGATGCGCGACCACAGCGAACAGGAGTTGCGGCGCAAACTGGCTGCTCCGGTAATGAGCAAAAACGGCCCCGAGGCGCTGGACGTCACCCCTGAAGAGCTGGAGCAGGTGGTTGCCTGGTGTATCGAAAACCGTTATCTCGACGATAATCGTTTTGTCGGCCAGTTCATCGCCAGCCGGAGCCGCAAAGGCTATGGCCCCGCGCGCATTCGTCAGGAGCTCAGCCAGAAAGGCATTGCGCGCCAGGCCGTGGAACAGGCGATGCGCGAATGCGATATCGACTGGGTGAGCCTTGCCAGGGCGCAGGCGCAGCGTAAATACGGTGAACCGTTACCCTCCGCCTTTGCTGAAAAAGTGAAAATCCAGAGATTCCTGCTGTACCGTGGCTACCTGATGGAAGATATCCAGGAAATCTGGCGAAATTTTGCAGATTGACCCATCCGGGATTTTACTTCGCCGTAAAGAAAACTTATCTTATTCCCACTTTATTCCGTCGGGCCGCTGGTTGTGACAGTGCAGGCAGCGTCCTGGGCGATTATTCCTTTACACAAAATCATTCAAGCTGCATCAGGGCGGCAAGAGAGACTATCTTCCGCAACGCACGTCAGTTCGGTGCCGGAAGAGCAAGCGCAGCCAGGACAGAGGCGACTTGAAGGATGACGTGTAGCTTGATTTCAGGATAATTATGAGCAAGAGCACCGCTGAGATCCGTCAGGCGTTTCTCGACTTTTTCCATAGCAAGGGACATCAGGTAGTTGCCAGCAGCTCCCTGGTGCCGCACAACGATCCGACCCTGCTGTTTACCAACGCAGGGATGAACCAGTTCAAGGATGTCTTCCTTGGTCTCGACAAACGTAATTATTCGCGTGCGACCACCGCGCAGCGTTGCGTGCGTGCGGGTGGTAAACACAACGATCTGGAAAACGTCGGTTACACCGCGCGTCACCACACCTTCTTTGAAATGCTGGGCAACTTTAGCTTCGGCGACTACTTCAAGCAGGATGCCATCAAATACGCGTGGGAGCTGCTGACCGGTGAGAACTGGTTCGCGCTGCCGAAAGAGAAGCTGTGGGTCACCGTTTACGAGACCGATGACGAAGCATTCGACATCTGGGCCAATGAAGTAGGCGTCCCGCGCGAGCGAATCATCCGCATCGGCGACAACAAAGGCGCGCCGTTTGCTTCAGACAACTTCTGGCAGATGGGCGACACCGGTCCGTGCGGTCCGTGCACCGAGATTTTCTTCGACCATGGCGATCACATCTGGGGCGGCCCTCCGGGAAGTCCGGAAGAAGACGGCGACCGCTACATTGAGATCTGGAACATCGTCTTCATGCAGTTCAACCGTCAGGCTGACGGTACCATGGAGCCGCTGCCGAAGCCGTCCGTCGACACCGGTATGGGCCTGGAGCGTATTGCCGCGGTGCTGCAGCACGTTAACTCAAACTATGACATCGACCTGTTCCGCGATCTGATCGCCAGCGTGGCGAAAGTCACCGGCGCCACCGATCTGACGAACAAGTCGCTGCGCGTTATTGCCGACCACATTCGCTCCTGCGCCTTCCTGATCGCTGACGGCGTAATCCCGTCGAATGAAAACCGCGGCTATGTGCTGCGCCGCATCATTCGCCGCGCGATCCGTCACGGCAACATGCTGGGCGCGAAGGATACCTTCTTCTGGAAACTGGTTGCCCCGCTGATCGCCGTGATGGGCTCCGCCGGCGAAGAACTGAAGCAGCAGCAGGCTCAGGTTGAGCAGGTGCTGAAAACCGAAGAAGAGCAGTTCGCCCGTACTCTGGAGCGCGGACTGGCGCTGCTGGATGAAGAGCTGTCGAAGCTGAAAGGCGACACCCTGGATGGCGAAACCGCCTTCCGTCTGTACGACACCTACGGCTTCCCGGTCGACCTGACCGCGGACGTCTGCCGCGAGCGCAACATCAAGGTTGACGAAGCCGGCTTTGAGGCCGCCATGGAAGAGCAGCGCCGTCGCGCGCGCGAGTCCAGCGGTTTCGGCGCTGACTATAACGCGATGATCCGCGTTGACGGCGCCTCTGAATTTAAAGGTTACGATCATCTGGAGCTGAACGGCAAAGTGACTGCGCTGTTCATCGATGGCAAAGCGGTGGATAACGTCAGCGCGGGTCAGGAAGCGGTAGTGATCCTCGACCAGACCCCGTTCTATGCGGAGTCCGGCGGCCAGGTGGGCGATAAAGGCGAACTGAAAGGCACGGGCTTCTCCTTCGCGGTCAGCGACACGCAGAAGTACGGCCAGGCCATTGGTCATATCGGTAAAGTCGCCAGCGGCTCCCTGAAAGTGGGCGACGCGGTGCAGGCCGATGTGGACGAGGCTCGCCGTCAGCGTATCCGCCTGAACCACTCCGCGACGCACCTGATGCACGCGGCGCTGCGCCAGGTGCTCGGCACACATGTGGCGCAGAAAGGCTCGCTGGTCAACGATAAAGCGCTGCGCTTTGACTTCTCGCATTTCGAAGCGATGAAGCCGGAAGAGATTCGTGCAGTGGAAGATCTGGTCAACGCGCAGATCCGTCGTAACCTGGCTATCGAAACCAACATTATGGATATCGATGCCGCGCGCGCATCCGGCGCCATGGCGCTGTTCGGCGAGAAATACGATGACCGCGTCCGCGTGCTGCGGATGGGCGACTTCTCCACCGAACTGTGCGGCGGGACTCACGCGGCGCGTACCGGTGATATCGGCCTGTTCCGTATCACGTCTGAGTCCGGTACCGCCGCTGGCGTGCGCCGTATCGAAGCGGTGACCGGTGAGGGCGCGATGGCCATGCTGCACGCGCAGAGCGATCAGCTCAGCGATATCGCACAGCTGCTGAAGGGCGACAGCCACAATCTCGGCGAGAAAGTTCGCGCCGCGCTGGAGCGTACCCGTCAGCTGGAAAAAGAGCTGCAGCAGCTGAAAGAGCAGGCTGCGGCGCAGGAGAGCGCAAACCTCTCCAGCAAAGCGGAAGAGATTAACGGCGTTAAGCTGCTGGTCAGCGAGCTGGCCGGCGTGGAGCCGAAGATGCTGCGCACCATGGTTGACGATCTGAAGAACCAGCTGGGTTCGACGGTTGTGGTGTTGGCTACGGTCGCAGACGGTAAAGTTTCCCTGATTGCCGGTGTGTCTAAGGATGTGACAGATCGCGTCAAGGCTGGGGAGCTGGTTGGTATGGTCGCTCAGCAGGTGGGCGGTAAAGGGGGCGGTCGTCCGGATATGGCGCAGGCCGGTGGTACCGATGCGTCTGCTCTCCCTGCAGCGTTAGCCAGTGTGAAAGGCTGGGTCAGCGCAAAACTGTAATAACTATAAACGCATATACCCTAAATAATTCGAGTTGCAGGAAGGCGGCGACACAGCGAATCCCCAGGAGCTTACTCAAGTAAGTGACTGGGGTGAGCGAGGAAAACCAACACACATGCAACTTGAAGTATGGCGGGTTTAGGTGCCGTAACCTCAGGGAAATGGCACCTTGCGCGAGAAACACCGATAACGATAAAGTCGGGTTGAAATTGTGTATATCGGCTAAACTTAGGTTTAACAGAATGTGATGCCATGACTGCTTATACCGTAAGGTATTTGTCATTGCTTACTTTTTGGCGTTATATGATGGATAATGCCGGGATACGAGAGACCCGACTCTTTTAATCTTTCAAGGAGCAAAGAATGCTGATTCTGACTCGTCGAGTTGGTGAGACCCTCATGATTGGAGATGAGGTCACTGTGACAGTTTTAGGGGTGAAGGGTAACCAGGTTCGTATTGGCGTAAACGCCCCTAAAGAAGTATCTGTACACCGTGAAGAGATCTACCAGCGTATTCAGGCTGAAAAATCCCAGCAGTCCAGTTACTAAGGTTTCCGCGCCTCGCTGTTCAGTGAGGCGCATCACTTATCGCCGCTTTTTCCCTTTTTCTGTTTCTTCCCCCTGCACCATACCGCTTTTCATTACCCTTTGCCGCTTTGGTTGTTTGACATTATGCCAGCGTCAGGGCTGATTTCCTGTTGATAAATTGCCCTTTTTGCCGTTTTTGCACGCGAATTGCGTGCGAAGTGTGCAAACGAAAAAAGGTCTCGAAAAAGTGTTTGACTTATAAGTACCAGAAAGTAATATGTGCGCCATCGCAGCGACGAAGAGCAGAAACAAGTTCTTCGAAGCACTCGAAAGAGGCGTGTGTGGTGAGGTGGCCGAGAGGCTGAAGGCGCTCCCCTGCTAAGGGAGTATGCGGTCAAAAGCTGCATCCGGGGTTCGAATCCCCGCCTCACCGCCATTTTGCATCCGTAGCTCAGCTGGATAGAGTACTCGGCTACGAACCGAGCGGTCGGAGG